>JBEQUD010000089.1:0-6510 GCA_040349235.1 Acidobacteriota bacterium | reverse complement strand
ATGGAGATCGCCCTCTACGACCCCGAGTTCGGCTATTACGCCAGCGCGACGCAGCGGTCGGGCCGCGCGGGGGATTTCTTCACCAGCGTGGACGTCGGTGCCATCTTCGGCGAGCTGCTCGAAACGCAGATCGCCGAAATGGCCGAGTGGCTCGGGCACGCGGACTCGCCGGCCGCTTCCCGTCCACCGGCTGGACCTGAGCGGTGGTTCGATCTGGTCGAAGCGGGGGCGGGCAACGGCCGGCTGTCGGCGGACATCCTCCGGGCGGCCCGCGCGCGGGATCCGCGCCTCTACCAGCGCACGCGCGCCCACCTCGTCGAGGCCAGCGCAGCCGCGCGGGCCGCGCAGCCCGCCACCTTCGGCGACATGGCGGACCGTCTCGCAACGTCGTCACCCGAACTTCCTGGTCGGTTCGAGGGGGTGCTCCTCGCCAACGAACTGCTCGATGCCCTGCCCGTGCACCAGGTGGTCATGCGGTCCGAGGGCCTCCGCGAGGTGTACGTCGAGGTCCGCGACGGTGCCCTGGCAACGCGCGAAGGGCCGCCCTCCACCCCCGCGCTCGGCGAATACCTGGGCCGCCTCGGCGTCCAGCTCGAACCGGGCTGGCGCGGGGAGATCAACCTGCGGGCCGTCGCGTGGCTCCAGGATGTGGCGCGACGCCTCACGCGCGGCTTCGTGCTCCTCATCGACTACGGGCACGAGGCCCGCGAGCTCTATTCCGCGTCACACGCGGGCGGCACCTTGACCAGCTTCGCCCATCACACGATGCGAGGGCCCGAATTGAGCGGCTCGGCGGAGCCCGCCTGGCTCGCGAATCCCGGCGCACAGGACATCACCGCGCACGTAGACTTCACCAGCCTGCGGCAGGCCGCGACGGACGCGGGGCTGGACGTCCTCGGACTCCTCGACCAGACCTATTTTCTGATGGGGCTCGTGCCGCGCCTGGCGCACCTCGATCGTCCCGAGGCATTCAGGCAGCGCCTCGCGCTGAAGACGCTGCTGCTGCCGGGAGGGCTCGGCAGCACGCACAAGGTGCTGATCCTCGGCAAAGGCGTCGGCACACCGCCCCTCTCCGGCTGCTCCTACCGTATGCGCGTCACGTAAGGAGGTGTCAGGCGGGTGCGGCCCGGGCCCGTCGCGCGTTGTAATTCCGCCGAACGACGGATGAGAATATCCGCATGGCGTCGATAGTCGAGCGAGAGGTCAAGCTGCCGGTAGCCGATCCGGCCGCGGCGCGCGCCGCGCTTGCCTCCATCGGCGCGGTTGCCGTCCGCGCCCGGCGCCTGCAGGACGACTACCTGCTCGATTCGAGCGACCGTCAACTGCAGGGGCGCGGCTCCGTGCTGCGCGTCCGCCTCGACGCGGATCGGAGCTTCCTCACCTTCAAGGGGCCAGTTCAGCCCTCCGCCATGAAGCTCCGCGAGGAGCTCGAAACGCTGGTGGGCGATGGCGCACTGGTGCTGCGCATCCTTGGTGCGCTCGGCTTCCATGTCTCGTATCGCTACCAGAAATACCGGGAGGAGTTCACCCTGGGCGACGTGATCATCGCGCTCGACGAGACGCCGATCGGCATCTACCTCGAAATCGAGGGGAGCGAGCAGGGCATAGAAGCCACCACCCGGGCGCTCGGTCGCAGCGAGGCGGACTACGTCCTCGAGTCGTATCGCGGCTTGCATCTGCGGTACTGCGCCGCGCATGGCCTGCCGCGGACCGACATGCTGTTCACGCACTAACGGCATGCGCGCGCTGGTTCTCGCCGCCGGACTCGGCACGCGGCTGCGGCCGCTCAGCGACGTCCGCGCCAAGCCCGCCATCCCGGTTGCCGGAGAGCCGATGATCCGCCGGATCGTGGCGTGGCTCGTGGGGCACGGCGTCGCGGAGATCGTCGTGAACCTGCACGCGCTGCCACACACCGTGACGGCCGTACTCGGCGACGGGAGCGACCTGTCCGCACACGTCCGCTACTCCTGGGAACAGCCCCATGTGCTCGGCAGCGCCGGCGGCCCCCGCCACGCACTGTCGATGCTCGGCGACGACCCGTTCCTGCTGGTCAACGGCGATACCCTGACGGACCTCGACATCGCTCCGCTGGTGCGCGCGCACCACGATGGTGCCGCGCTCGTGACGCTGGCGCTCGTCGCCAACCGCGAGCCCCATCGCTACGGCGGCGTCCGCACGAACGCGCAGCACGCCGTCACCGGCTTCGTCCCGCGCGGCGCGGCGGCAGAGGGGTCCGGCCATTTCGTCGGGGTGCAGGTGGTATCCCCCGAGGTGTTCCGATCCCTGCCGGACGGCCGGCCGCGCAATTCCATCGGCGATGTCTACGACACGCTCCTCGCAGCGCGTCCAGGCGCCATTGCCGGCTACGTGACCGAGCATACGGCCTTCTGGGATATCGGCACGCCGTCCGACTACGTGCGGACCACAGCCGCATGCCTCCGCGCGGAGCACGCGGGGGGACGGGCGGACCAGACAAGAGCACAGACAGCGCAGGCAGGAGAGGCGGGACGGGCGGGATGGGCAGGACAGCAAGGTCGGACAGCGCCGGCGGGACAGGCTGGACCGGCAGGATGGGTAGATGGGCCTGATCGGCAAGTGGCGCCAGAGGCCCGACAGGTGTGGCCGCACATCGCCATCGTGGCCGGTCGCCATGTGCGACTGGCCGCAACCGCCGACGTCCGGGACTCGATCCTGTGGGACGATGTCACCATCGGCGACGGCTGCCGCGTACACCGCTGCGTCGTCACGGACAGGGTCCGTGTGCCCCCCCACGCCGAATACCACGACGCCATCCTCGTCGCCGCACCCGACGGCTCGCCTCTCGCGTTTCCGTTGGAGATGCGGCCATGATCGAACCGCAGGCCGCGCAGGACGATGCCGCGCAGGCGCGCATCCACCGGTTCCTGCGAGAGATCGGTATCGACGCGAGTACAGCGCTCGTCCTCGCGTTGGCCGGCGACGCGTCCAATCGCCGCTATTTCCGCGTCCTGCCGCCGGAGGGCCGGTCGATCGTCCTCGCCCTGCATGCGGGCCCCATCGACTTCGCGTCGCTCCCCTTCGCGAATGTGGCGCGGCTCTTCGACGCCGTCCCCCTGCCAGCGCCGCGCATCCTCGGGCACTCCGACCCGCTCGGCCTCGTCGCGCTCGAGGACCTTGGAGACGTCACGCTGCAGGCGTACCTCGAGACCGCGGCCGACGACGAGCGCACCCGGCTCTACGTGGAGGCAGCGTCGCTCATCGAACGCCTCCAGCGGCGCGGGACGGAGTTGGCGGCGTCGGGAGCCGCACCGTACAGCCTGGCATTCGACATCGAGAAATTGACGTGGGAGCTCGACTTCTTCGTCCAGCACTTCCTGGAGGGCTACCGCGGCCTCGTGCTGACGGAGGAGCACCGCGCCGTCCTCGACGAGGAGTGGCTGGCCATCGCTGCGGACCTGGCCAGCGAGCCACGGGTCCTCTGCCATCGCGACTACCACAGCCGGAATCTCATGGTGCACGATGGCCGCCTGTTCGTCATCGACTTCCAGGACGCGCGCATGGGGCCCGACACCTACGACCTGGCGTCCCTGCTGCGCGATTCCTACGTCGAACTGCCGGCAAGTGACGTCGAGGCGCTCATCCGGTGGTTCGCGGCATCAAGGGGCCATGCCGATCTCGACGCGTTCCGGCGCCGCTTCGATCTGATGTCGCTCCAGCGCAACCTCAAAGCGCTCGGCACGTTCGGCAATCAGGCACACGCGCGGGGCAATCCGGCGTATGTCGCCGACATGCCGCGGACGCTGCGCTACGTACGGACGAACCTGCACGCCTACCCCCGGTTCGACCGCCTGCGCCGCGTCCTCGCGGCCCACGTCGCCGAACTGCGCTAGGCGTGTACAATTCGTGGTTCCCCTGTGGCCACGCGTCAGTTCGGCATCTCGACACACCTCTACCACGGCCATCGCCTGTCGCGCGCGCACCTCACCGAGATCGCCGCGCACGGCTTCGAGGCCGTCGAGCTGTTCGCCACCCGCAGCCACTTCGACTACCACAACCCGGCCGCCGTCGCCGACCTGCAGCAATGGCTCGGCGAATCCGGGCTGTGGCTGCACAGCATCCATGCGCCGGTCGTGGACGCGTATGAACGCGGCCGCTGGATCGGGCCGCTCAGCCTGGCCAGCGGCGATCCGGACGCCCGCGCTCGCGCGGTGGTGGAGGCAGTCCGCGCCGTGCAGCACGTGGCGCGGCGTATTCCGGTCCACGTGCTCGTGGCACACCTGGGCGTCCCGCGCACGCAGCCCGCGGTGATCGCACCGGACAGCCGACTGGCCGCGCGCCGGAGTATCGAGGAACTGCAGGCCGCGGCCGGCCCCCTCGGCGTGCAGGTCGCGGTCGAAGTCATCCCGAACGAGTTGTCGCGGGCGGGGGCGCTGGTGCGTTTCGTCGAGCACGACATGGAGGGAAGTGGTGTCGGCATCTGCCTCGATTTCGGCCACGCCCATATGGACGGCGACCTGCTGGATGCCATCGACACGGTGTCCGAGCACCTCGTGGCCACGCACGTGCATGACAACCGTGGACGCACGGACGACCACCTGGTCCCGTTCGACGGTACGATTGACTGGCCGGCGGCACTGACGGCCATCCAAAAAGTGGGCTACGAAAGCACCGTGATGCTCGAAATCGCCGCGCACGGATCGCCCAAGGACACGCTGCGCAAGGCGCGCGCGGCACGACAGCAGATGGAACGCTTACTGGCGTAGGACTCGAGGCATCCATGCACGTCTACATCGAGAACATCGGCGCACACGAGGGCGAGGAGGTCACGATCAAAGGGTGGCTCCACAACCGCCGGTCGAGCGGCAAGATCCACTTCCTGATCTTGAGGGACGGCAGCGGCTTTTTGCAGGCCGTGATGTCCAAGGCGGCCGTCGGCGACGAGGCCTTCAAGGCGGCCGACCACCTCGGCCAGGAAACCTCCGTCATCGTCACCGGCGTGGCCCGGCGGGACGCCCGCGCCCCGGGCGGCTCCGAGATCGACGTGAAGACCCTGACGGTCGTCGGCGAATCCCACGACTTTCCGATCACGCCGAAGGAGCACGGCGTCGATTACCTGCTCGACCGCCGCCACTTGTGGATCCGGAGCGAGCGCCAGCATGCCATCCTGCGCGTCCGGCACGAAATCATCAATGCCATCCGCGATTTCTTCAACGCGCGCGGATTCATCCTCGCCGACACGCCGATCTTCACGCCCGCGGCCTGCGAAGGCACGTCCACGCTGTTCCCGGCCCAATACTTCGAGGACCAGACCGCCTATCTCACACAGAGCGGACAGCTCTACAACGAGGCCAACGCGATGGCGCTCGGCCGCGTGTACTGCTTCGGTCCGACGTTCCGCGCGGAGAAGTCGAAGACCAGACGCCACCTGACGGAATTCTGGATGGTCGAGCCCGAGGTCGCCTACGCGACGCTCGACGACGTCATGGACCTGTCGGAAGCGCTGATCGTGTCCGTGCTGGGACGCGTGCTCGAGGCGCGGCGGCACGAGCTGGCAGTGCTCCAGCGCGACGTCAGCAAGCTCGAAACGATCAAAGCCCCGTTCCCCCGCATTTCGTACGACGAGGCCGTCGCCATCCTGCGCGCGAAGGGCCAGCCGATCGAGTGGGGTGGGGATTTCGGCGGGCCCGACGAAACGACGCTCTCGGCGCAGTACGACCGCCCGGTGATGGTCCACCGCTACCCCACCGCGGTCAAAGCCTTCTACATGAAGCCGGATCCTGACAGGCCAGAGCTGGCGCTCGGTGTGGACGTCCTCGCCCCCGAGGGGTACGGCGAAATCGTGGGGGGTGGCGAGCGCCTGGCGGACCTCGCCCTGCTCCTGCAGCGCATCAAGGAACACAACCTTCCCCAGGAAGCATTCGAGTGGTACGTCGACCTCCGGCGCTACGGCACCGTGCCCCATGGAGGCTTCGGCATGGGCGTCGAGCGCGTCGTCGCCTGGGTCTGCGGGTTGGAGCACGTGCGCGAAACCATCCCGTACCCGCGTATGCTGTACAGGCTGTATCCGTAGGCACGTCCGGCGACGCATTGCCAGACGCCTTGGGCGGCCCGAGGGAAGTCGGGCGTTCGAAAGTGAAGTCCGGCGTTGGCGCGTAAGGTCAGGAGTCAATGAAGGTCGGTCTGATTAGTCTGGGGTGTCCGAAGAACCTGGTGGATTCGGAGGTGATGCTCGGGCTTGCCCGCGGGGCGGGACACGAGCTCACGCAGAACGCCGCCGAGGCGGAGGTGCTGGTCGTCAACACCTGCGCGTTCATCGACTCGGCCAAACAGGAATCGATCGACACGATTCTGGACCTGGCCCGACACAAGCAGACCGGGGCGTGCCAGAAGCTCATCGTCACCGGGTGCCTCGCGGAGCGGTACCGCGACGAGCTGATGGCGGAGATGCCGGAGATCGATGCCGTCCTCGGGACCGGCGAAGTGCCCCAGATCGTGCGGGCCATCGCCGGTGCCGCACCTTCCGCCGGGGCG
>JBEQUD010000074.1:0-6536 GCA_040349235.1 Acidobacteriota bacterium | reverse complement strand
GTCGATCGACACACCGGTGAACTCGTCCGTCGCGCCCGCGGCGGCGAGCGTGCCCGCCATGGCCGTCGCGACCCATGCCGGGCTCAACCGAATGTCGGGCAGCGTGGCCATCCTGCGCCTGCAGACGTCCGGCGAACCGGGCTCGTGCCCAGTCCAGTGGACCGCCGCTACAAGCCCCCCGATTTGGCCCGGCGTCGGGCGAGCGCCGCCTGCACCACCGCCACGTCGTCGAATGCCACGACCTCGGCCCCGATCACCTGATACTTCTCGTGCCCCTTGCCCGCGATGAGCACGAGGTCGCCGGCGCGCGCGACTTCGATCGCCCGGTCGATCGCGGCGCGACGTTCGACAATCGTCAACAGTCCCTGGCCGCTGTCCCGCCGGGTGTCGGGCGTGATGCCGCGCTGGATCTCCTGAATGATCCGGCCGGGATCCTCCGAACGCGGGTTGTCGGACGTCAGGATGATGAGATCGCTCAAGCGTCCGGCGACAGCACCCATGAGCGGACGCTTGGTGCGATCGCGGTCGCCGCCGCACCCGAACACCGTGATGAGCCGCCCGATCGCCAGCGACCGCGCGGTCTCGAGCAGGTGGCGGAGCGCGTCGTCCGTGTGCGCGTAGTCCACGACGGCGGTGATCTCGTCCTTGGCCGTCGAGACGATCTGAAAGCGGCCGGGGACGCCGGCGAGGGCCGCCACGCCGCGCTCGATCGCGTCCGCCGGCAGGTCGAGGGCGACGCCGGTCGCCGCCGCCGCCAGGATGTTGTAGACATTCGGACGGCCGACCAGCTTCGACCGCACTGCGAGCGGGCCACGCGGCGTCCGGGCTTCGAACACCAGCCCGTCGAGCGAGAAGGACAGCGGGCCAGGCGTGACATCGGCAGCGCGTCCGATGGCGAACGTCACCGGGTGCGCCGCCTCCGCGGCCAGCGACGCGCCGCGCGGATCGTCGATGTTCAGCACGCTCGGCGCGCCCGGCGGCAGCATCTCGAACAGGCGGCGCTTGGCCTGGAAGTACCCTTCCATGTCTTCGTGGAAATCGAGATGGTCGCGCGTGAGGTTCGTGAACACGCCCGCCGCGAACCGCACATCGTGGACGCGACCGAGGACGAGGGCGTGGGAGGAGACCTCCATCGCGCAGGCCCCGGCGCCGCGATCGACCATTTCCCGGAGCAGGCCCTGCACCTCGGGCGATTCGGGTGTCGTATGGGTGGCCGGACGCAGGTCGTCGCCAACGCGGTAGCCGACCGTGCCGAGGACGCCGCACGGGATGCCCGCGGCCTCGAACATGGAGGCCACGAGGTGGGCGGTCGTCGTCTTGCCGTTCGTGCCGGTAATCCCGACCACCTGCATCGCATCGCTCGGATGGCGGAAGAACGCGGCGGCAATCCTGGCGAGCGCCAGACGCGAGTCCGGCACGAGCAGCCACGGCGTGCGCACGCCCTCGGGCGCGGGCTGCTCGGACACGATGCCCGCCGCGCCACGGGCAATCGCGTCGTGCACGAAAGCCGCGCCGTCGGCTCGCTGTCCCTTGAGCGCCACGAACACGTGCCCGGGAAGAACCGTCCGCGAGTCCGAGGTCACGCCGGTGACGGGGAGGCTGCCGAGCGCAGGGGTGGCGGCATTCGCTACGGTCGAATCGCCGGCGCCCGCTGCGGCGCAGACTTCGGCCCAGGTCATGGCTGGCCCCGATCCACACGCGAGGCCCATCGACTGAGCGCCAGCCGACACACCGTACCCGGCTCGAGCACCGTGCCGGCAGCGGGGACTTGGGCCGTCACGAAGCCGTCGCCCGAGAGACGGACGTCGGCACCGAGCCGCACCAGCTTGCGGACGGCGTCACGCGCGCTCATGCCGTAGAGGTCCGGGACGGTACCCGCCGGCGTGCTCTGCTCGTTCGTGACCAGCGCGATGGCGGGCGGCGGCAGGGCGATGCCCGCGTCGTGGCGGTTCACGAGGACCGGCGGCGCGGGGTCGATCGTCCGCCCGATACCCAGGTAGCGCAGCGTCGATTCTGCGATGCGCTTGAAGATGGGGGCCGAGACGTTGCCCCCGTAGTAGCCGTGCGGCCCATGGGGCGAATCGAGGACGACCAGAATCGTGACCACGGGGTCCCGCGAGGGGAGGAAACCGATGAACGATCCGTTGTAGTCGGACTTCGAATAGTGCCCGTTGACGAGCTTGGCCGCGGTGCCGGTCTTTCCCGCGACCGTGTAGCCGGCGATCTTCGCCGGCGTGGCGGTCCCCCGCTCGACGACGCCCTCCATGATGGAGGTCAGCGTCGCCGCCGTGTCGGCGGTGATGACCCGGCGAAGCACCTTGGGCTCGACGACGCGGCGCACGTTGTCGCGGTAGAACGCCCGGACGATGCGCGGCTGGACGAGCGTGCCGCCGTTGGCCACGGCGCTGACCGCCGACGCCATCTGCAGCGGGGTCACCCCGATCTGGTAGCCCATGGAGACCGACGCGAGGGCGCTGTCGGTCCACTTGTCCGCGTTCCACACGATGCCGGCGCTCTCGCCGGGGAAATCGGGCGACACGCGACGGCCGAAGCCGAACCGCTGCACGTACTGGCTGAGACGCCCGGGACCGACCTTGAAGCCAATCTTGATCGCGCCGACGTTGCTCGACTCGACGATCACGTCGATGAACGAGATCACGCCGTGGTTCTTGGTGTCCCGCACGATGCGGGACGAATCGATCTTGATGTACCCAGGGTTGGTATCGATCAGCGTGTCGATCGGCATCACCCCCTCTTCGATGGCCGCCGCGGCGGTGACCGTCTTGAACGTCGAGCCAGGCTCGTAGATGTCCTGCACGGCGCGGTTGCGCCGCTCGACGTCCTCCGAATCCGCGTACTCGTTCGGATCGAACGTCGGCTCGCTCGCCATGGCCAGGATCTCGCCGGTGTGCGGGTTCATGACGATGGCGGTGCCGCCGGCCGCGCGGTTCTCGATGACCCCCTCGTGGAGCGCCTGTTCGGTGACGTGCTGGAGGTACTCGTCAATCGTCAACTCGACGTTCGAGCCGGTCGTCGCAGGCCGTTCGGACCGGGCATACGCGCGGCGCTTGGCGTCCACCTGGACGAGCACGCGGCCGGCCTTGCCGCGAATCTGCGAGTCGTAGGTGGATTCCACGCCGGCCAGGCCGTTGCCGTCCACGCCGACATACCCCAGCACGTGCGCCGCCAGCTCCTGGTTCGGATAGAAGCGCCGGCTCTCCTTGATGAAACCGATGCCGTCGAGATTCAACGCGAGCACGCGTCGGGCCTGCTCCGCCGAGACCTGACGGCGGATGTTGGCGAATTGATTGGCCTGTTCGAGCCGTGCGACGAGGTCGGCGCGCTCCGCGCCCGTGCAGTCGCCGAAAACCCGGCAGAGCTTCGCGACGGTGTCCTTCGCGTTGGCGATGGCGCTTGGAATCGCCACGACGGAATCGACGTCAATGCTGGTCGCGAGCAGGCGGCCATGCCGGTCGAAGATGTCGCCGCGCTTGGCCGGCGTCGGGCGCGTGCGCAGCTGCTGGCGGCCGAGGAGCGCGACGTAGTCGTCGTGCTTGGCCAGCTGGAGGTAGACCAGACGCGCCTCGATCCCCGTTGCCCACACGGCAAGGAAGATCACGACGGCCAGCAGCCGCCGTTTCATCCGCACGCGCCAGAGCAGGCCCGGATCGGTCATCACCGTTTCGCCACGACGGATTTCGCCGGCGGGTCGGCCTGCAGGACGCGTTCGATGACGACGGCATCGTCGTTCGACGGCACCACGAAGTGCAACCGGTCGATGGCGATCCGCTCGACCCGCGCGGGAGATTGCAGTGTCTCGACCTCGAGGCGCAGCTGCCGGCCGATTTCTTCCTCCTTCGCCTGCTCGCGCAGCAGCTGTTCGGTCTCGTACCCATGCCGGAGCAGCTCGAAGTGCTGCCACGCCGAGAGCAGGAGGACGGCCACGAGAAAACAGGCCACGCCCATCGACTTCCACAGCTCCCGCTGTCGTGCCTCATCGACCTCGCGCACGATGGGGTTGTTCCGGACGTCCTTCTTGATGGCGTATTCGAACGATTCCATCGAACCCGCCGCCTCAGTACCCATGCTCGGGCACCAGTTGGAGGAGCCTGTCCTCGAGCCGCTCCTCGGCGTGCTCGAGGACCCGGAGCTTCGCGCTCCGCGCCCGTGGATTCGCCGCCACCTCGTCGTCGGCCGGGGTCAGCGGCTTCTTGGTGAGTACGCGCAGGCCGGCCTCACGCCCGCGGTCGAGGGCCCGCATCGTGTGCTTGACGATACGGTCCTCGAGCGAGTGGAAGGCGATGACCGCCAACCGCGCGCCCGCGCCCAGCCTGAGGGCCGCGGCCTCGACGAAGCGATCGAGCCCGTCGAGCTCGCGGTTGACCCAGATGCGCAGCGCCTGGAAGGTGCGCGTCGCCGGATCGATCCGTCGCGGCCCCCCGCGCGGCACGGCGCGCCGCACGATGGCTGCGAGCCGTCCCGTCGTGTCGATCGGCGACTCCGCGCGCGCGTCTACGATCGACCGCGCGATGCGGCGCGAGAACCGCTCTTCGCCGTAGGCGTAGATCGCGTCGGCGAGCTCGCGTTCGTCCGCGCGCGCGATGAGGTCGGCCGCGGAGTCCCCGCCGCTGCGGTCCATGCGCATATCGAGGGGCTCGTCGCGCTGGAAGCTGAAGCCGCGGCCCGGCGTGTCGAACTGGAGCGACGAGACGCCGAGGTCGGCGAGCGCACCGTCCACCGCCGCGATCCGGCGCTCGTCGAGCACATCGCCCATCGACCGGTAGTCGGCGTGGACCAGCTCGACGCGGTCGCCCCACGGCGCGAGCGTCTCCCGCGCGAGCGCCAGGGCATCCGGGTCGCGGTCGAGCCCGATGAGGCGCGTCGCCCCGGCTTCGAGCAAGAGCCGCGCGTGTCCGCCGAGGCCCACGGTACAATCCACGAAGAGCCCGCCCCGTTCAGGCCGCAGGTAGCGCAGCACTTCGACGGGCATCACCGGCACGTGCGTGCTCAAATGCCGAACTCCGCCATGGCCCGCGCGTCGGCGTCCGTATAGGCGTCGCGCTGCAGCCGGCTCAGGAACCGTTCGTGGTTCCACACATCGAGGTAGTTGTATTGGCCGAGCACGTCCACGTCGCCGTCCATCGTGGCCGCCTCGCGCAGACGCTGCGGGATGAGCGCGCGGCCCTGCGCGTCGAGCTCGACGACCTGGCCGAAGTAGTTGACGCGATCGAGAAAGCGCATCCGCGAGGGGTGCGACGCGGGCATGAGGCCCAGCTTCTGCTCCACCTCGAGCCAGACCGGCATGGGGTAGATGCGGACGTGCTCGCCCGTCAGGCTCGTCAAGAAGAGCTCGCGGCCGTACTCGCTTTCGAGCAAGGACTTGAAGGCTGTTGGAACCTTCAGTCTGCCCTTGTCGTCGATGCGGGCCGGCGCGCTGCCTCTAAACACGGAAACTACTCCACTTTTGACCACAAAAGTCCACTCGGATCCTAGAAGAGGGGCGGGGGGTTGTCAACCGCAAAATCCTCAATCTTCTGGAGTTACGCAAAATATTCGCCTTTTAATCGCCCATTAGGTCATCCACCTGATTGCACGGCTCTGCGCAGGCGTGTGCCGCGTGCTACCATCCGTGGCCAACCCACGCTCCCCCGCTGGTGGCGGCGAGCGGGCGGGATGGCGCCCCAGCCCGGGGAACGGGGCCACGACGGCCACCGCGCGCGGAGGACACGAACACGGCGGCATGAGCGGCTCGAACGCGTCAGTAACCAGCGTCATCGTGCCGGCCTTCAACGAAGGGCCGGCCATCGGCCGCCTTGTCAGCCAGCTCTTGTCGGGCGCCAGCTGGGCGGAGGTGCTCGTTGTCGATGACGGGTCCACCGACGACACGGCCAGCGTCGCGGCCGCAGCCGGCGCACGGGTCATCCGCCATCCCTACAACAAAGGAAACGGCGCGGCTGTGAAGACCGGCATCCGCCAGGCCAGCGGGACGTTCATCCTGGTCATCGACGGCGATGGCCAGCACTCGCCCCTTGATGCGCTCCGGCTTGTCGAAGAGCTGGGCACGTACGACCTGGTGATTGGCGCGCGCTCGGGGCACACCCAGGCCACCCGGTTCCGCCGCGCGGGCAACGCGGTGTTGAACTGGACGGCGAGCTACCTGACCGAGCGCCCCATCCCAGATCTCACGTCGGGGTTCCGCGCCGCGAGGCGCGCGCAGCTGCTCGAGTTCGTGCACCTGTTGCCGAACGGCTTCTCGACGCCGACGACGACGACGCTCGCGTTCGTCAAGGCTGGCTACAACGTGCGTTTCGTGCCCATCGACGCGGCCCAGCGACAGGGCCACTCGAAGATCCGGCTCGGGGTGGACGGCGTCAAGTTCTTCCTCATCCTTCTGAAGGTCATCACCATCTTCAGCCCGCTGCGGATCTTCGTCCCCGTCAGCGTCGCCGCCTTCCTGGTCGGGGCGGGCTATGCGGCGTGGACCGTTGCCACGCAGTCGCACGTCACCAACTCGTCGGTGCTGCTCATCGTCCTCA
>JBEQUD010000072.1:0-6887 GCA_040349235.1 Acidobacteriota bacterium | reverse complement strand
TGGAATCTCCTCGGCCGTCTTGATGGTGTTCCCCCGCACCGTCCGGAACGCCGCCGCCAGTTCCTTGCCACCGTAGAATGTCATCTCTGTCGTCTCCTCAATACCAGCCGATCGGATCTTCGCTCAGGTTGATGTAGACCTGCTTCACGTTCAGATATTCCTCGACGCCCCACTTGCCCAGTTCGCGTCCGATGCCGCTCTGCTTGTACCCACCCCACGGGGCTTCGACGTAGGTGGGCTGCATGTGGTTGACCCACACGATGCCCGCGCGCAGCGCCTTCACCGATCGCATGGCCCGGAAGATGTCGCGCGTCCAGACGGCGGCCGCGAGCCCGTAATACGTGTCGTTCGCGATGCGCATGGCGTCGCGCTCGTCGTCGAAGGGGATGACGCAGGCCACCGGTCCGAAGATTTCCTCCCGGGCGATGCGTGCCCGGTTGTCCACGTCATAGAAGATGGTGGGCTCGACGTAATACCCTGGTCCGAGCGCCGCCGGCGTCCCGCCGCCGAGCGCGACCTTCGCCTCGCCCTTGCCGATTTCCTGGTAGCCCCGCACGCGGTCGAACTGCTCGCGGCTGACGAGGGGGCCCATCTTGGTTCCGCGGTCGAGGCCAGGGCCGAGCGTGATGGTCTTCGCCTTCTCGACCATCGCGTCCACGAAGCGCTTGTAGATGGGACGCTGGACCAGGATGCGGCTGCCCGCCGAGCACACCTCGCCCTGGTTGAAGAAGACCCCGAACAGCGCTCCCTCGACAGCGGTCTCGAAATCGGCGTCCGCGAAGAAGATGTTCGGCGACTTGCCGCCGAGCTCGAGCGAGATCTTCTTCAGCGTGTCGGCCGCGCCGCGCATGATCGTCTTGCCGACGGCGGCGCTGCCCGTGAACGCGATCTTGTCCACATCCGGATGCTGCACGAGCGCCGCCCCGGCACCCTCGCCGACGCCCGTCACCACGTTGACGACGCCAGCCGGCAGGCCCGCGTCCGCGAAGCTTGCGGCAAGCGCGAGGATGGACAGCGGCGTTTGCTCGGCCGGCTTCAGGATGGTCGTGCAGCCGGCGCAGATGGCGGGCGCGAGCTTCCACGCGGCCATCAGCAGCGGGTAGTTCCACGGCACGATCTGGCCCGCGACGCCGATCGGCTCGCGCAGAGCGAGGCTCATCGCGTTGTCAGGCACGGGGATGACGTCGCCGTGAATTTTGGTCGCCAGGCCGCCGTAGTACTCGAAACAGGTCGCGACGTCCTGGATGTCGAATTCCGCCTCGACGATCGGCTTGCCGCTGTTGCGCGTCTCGAGGTCCGCGAGTTCGTCCGCCCGTGCGCGCACGATGCCGGCGAGCTCGAACAGCACACGGCCGCGGTCCTGCGCCGTCACGTCCTTCCACGGTCCCTCGTCGAAGGCCGCGCGTGCGGCGGCGACCGCGCGCGCCACATCCGTGGCATCGGCATCAGGCACGCGGGCGATGACGTCGGTCGTGGCCGGATCGATGACGTCGAGGGTGGCGGAGGCGTGCGGCGTGACGAATTCCCCGTTGATGTAGAGCTGTGCTGTTGTCATTGGCGCAGGTCGCAACTATATTCAGTTGCTCGAAGGCATGCAAAGATCCGCGCCCCGCGAAGACGATGCGGCCAGAACAGGTGAACAGATGAGGACGACGTCGGTGCCGCGCGCGACTTACGAGGACGTGAACCTGGTCCTGAAGCTCTACGACATGCGCCGGGAACCGCGCATGCGCGAGGCACGCCGCTGGTTCGTCGCGTCGTTCAAGGTCAAGGCGCTCGCGGATGTCGCCATCCTGTGCCCGCCGGGCTCCGAAGAGAACGCGTCGTACCGCCAGGTGACGACCTACTACGAGATGGTGGCGTCGTTTCTGACGAGCGCCGTCCTCAATCCTGGGCTGTACTACCAGAGTGGGCGCGAGATGCTCGTGGTGTGGGAGCGCATCCGCGACATCGTGCCGGAGATTCGCGCCGCCAACCGCAACCCGCTCGAGTTCCACAACCTCGAACAGGCCGCCGCCGGGTTCATCGAGTGGTGGAACGAAACGGCGCCTGGGGCCTACCAGGCGTTCAGCGCGCGCGTTCGAGGCTAACTCGCGCATCCGCGGCTGAACGCGTCCGCCGCGAACTACATAGCGTCGCGACTACCGCGCCGTCAGGAGCGCGTTGAACAGCAGGCGGAATGTGGCGAGCGACTGCCCGCGATGTTGGACCGGGAATCCGAGGAGCACCGCACGACCGGCTCCCACGTTGACCTGCACGACGGCCGCGCGTCCGGCGATGGCCTCTCCGCCCTCGAGCCAACCGCTGACCAGGAGATCGTTGCTGCCATAGCGCGCCGGGGTCGAGACATCGGCGTTCGGAAGCGGCTCGTACGCCGAGCTGAACGCAAAGAACCCCGCCGCGCGCGTGCCCATGCCGTAGGCGAGCGGCTGCGCCGGGTCCAGATCGAGACGCACCAGTGACCCGGGACAGAAGAACGCGCTGTCCTGCTGCTCGCGCGTCAGGTCGCGGAGGGGAAGGCCGAGCGCCTCGACGACGTAGTCGCTCGCCTGGTCGAGGCTGACCAGCGTGCCGCCCGCTTCGACGAAGGCCTTCAGGGCACGCGCCCCGGCGTCCCCGAGCCCACCGCTGTATTCGGCGGGGACGACGCCCGTCGGGTACCCGGCGGCAATGCGGCCCGGCTGTTCGCTCGGGAGCACGATGGTGTCGAACAGTGCGCGCAAGTTCCCGGCGCGAATCTGGGCATCCCGGACGCTCGCATAGGGAAATTCGTACTGCTCGAGCAGCCACCGCGTCCAGCCCTCGTCCACGTTCTCGCCCCAGGGCCGGTAGAGCCCGATGCGGGGGCGCACCAGCGGGCGGACCGTGGACGGCGGCTTGCCGGTGAGGCCATCGACCCGCAGGCCCAGTTTCGTCGCGATGCTTTCGACGACCGCAGGCGCCGCGCGCGCGGCCGCGACCACCAGGGAACCGGGCGCGTATGTGAATCCACGGACGTCGAACGCGCTCGTGAGCCAGCCCGTCGTGATCCCCGCCGCGGCCAGGCGATTGGCGGCGAGCGCACCGCCGTTGCCGCTGGCGTCCACCAGGTAGAAGGTCGGCTTGCGGTCGGCCCAGACGCGCGCAGCGGGGATGACCGCCGTCGCCAGGCGGGACATGGCGGGCGGCTCGAACGTCCGGGCGATCGTGCGGACATCGACACCCATCTGCGCGGGCAGCGTCCAGCCGGTCGCATCGTAGGGGCGCTCGCGGCCGATAGCGCCACGCCCAGGTGTGCGCGGGTAGTCCTGGCGTTCGAGGAGCGTCTTGACGTAGGCACGGTACGGCTGCGCGAGCAGGACGACATCGGTCCCGGCCGGGTACGGATCTCCATCGGCCCGGAATGGTTCGAGCGCGCGATGGATCTCGACGCCGCCCTGCAGCAGCAGTTCCTCGAGCTTTTGCGCCGCGGACGGATCGCGCTGGTCGGACGGGATGATGAAGGCAAAGGGACCGCCGTGGGCGCCCGCGTCGATCGCGCGCCTCCCCATGTCGTAGAACCCTTGGACGAGCGGCTCCCGATAGGCCGCGGCTGCGTGGAGCAGCCCTCGGACGGCGCTCAGGTTGTAGTCCAGGATGTCAGCGAGCGTCCAGCGGCCGCCCGGCCACGGGTTCGGGAAGTTGATCTGCCGCCGGTATTCGGGCAGGCCGCGCCCGATCCCGCGCAGTTCGCCGGCCGGCACCGTGATCGCGGTCGCAATCTTCACGCTCGCCACTTCGGTCAGCAGCGAGACCGTGTTGTGGCCGAGCGGCGCCGAATCCTCGTAGCCCGGCCAGAAGTAGTCGTACATCGCGTTCGAGACGACGCCGCTATGCCCGTCTCGTTCGAGCTGCAGCGTCATGGCGCTCCCGAGCAGGGCGGCCTCGCGCCAGACGAGCGGGTCGTAGTTGGGATCGACCGGATCGACGTTGGGCGGTGCGGAGAAGCGCGGGCCGGTGCTCTCCATCTGGTGCATCGTGAGGAAGACCTGGGGATGCCACTCGGTGTAGAAGAACCGCGCGAGGTTGCGGCTCTCGGCCAGGTTCATCATGAACGCGTCGCGATTGAGATCGTGCCCGGCGTACTTGTGATAGAGCCACGGCATCAGCCCGCCTTCGAGGGGCGTGCCCTTCTGCGCGTTGTACCAGTCCACGACGAGGTGGTGCCCGTCGGGATTGAGCGACGGGATGAGGATGACGACCACGCTGTCGAGCACGGTTGCCGTGGCGGCGTCGCTGGCGGTCGCGAGCGCGTAGAGCAGTTCGCTGGCTGCCTGGGTCGCGCCGACTTCCGAGGCGTGAATGCTGGCGCCAATGGCCAGCACCACTTTGTGCCGGGCGATGAGCCCCTGCGCGTCCTCGGGTGACAGCGTCCGCGGGTCCGCCAGCCGCTGGTTGGCCGCCCGGATGCGATCGAGGTCGCGGATGTTGCCCGCGGCGCTCACGATCGCCGCACGCGTCCGCCGGCCCTCGGTCGTCATGCCGAGGTCCACCAGCTTGACGCGGTCGGACCGCGCGGCGACGGCCTCGAAGTAGGCATCGATCTGGTCGATGTCGGCCAGGCGGCCCTCCGTCCCCAGGCGAAAACCGAAATGCGCCTCTGGAGTGGGCGGCTGGGCGTACGCACGGGCGCCGAACGACAGCAGCAACCACAGCGCTGTCGTCACGCCGCGGCCGCGGGTCCAGCCTGCAGCCATGGGTCAGCCGACGGGTGCGGGGGGGGGCGGTCGCCGGACGGGCATCCGCCTCATCGGGCGTCGCTCGAGGAATACGAGGCGGTCACGACGGTCTTGATGCCGCCGCGCACGGAGAAGTCGCCCACGACCGTGATGCGCTTCGGCCGGAGGGCGGCGACGAGGTCGTCCAGGATCTCGTTGGTCACGCTCTCGTAGAAGATCCCCCGGTTGCGAAACGCGTTCATGTAGTACTTGAGCGACTTCAGCTCGACGCATTGTGCGTCGGGCACGTAGGTGATGCGGATCTCGCCGAAGTCGGGCAGGCCCGTCTTCGGGCAGACGGAGGTGAACTCGGGGCAGCTGATGACGATTTCGTAGTCGCGGCCCGGCCGCGGGTTGGGAAAGGTCTCGAGCGCGGGGCCGGTCGGGCTGGACATGAAAAAATTCTAGCATTCCCGAGGGAAGTTAGTGGTTTTCGGGCCTCGCGTGTTTGACAGGTGCGAGACGCGCGGGCTAGGATACGGCGAAATTGCTGAGTAAAACCGTGGTGTCGTCGCGCGCGCGATGATCACGCCGCAGGATGTTCACGCGCGCAGTGCGAAGGGGAGTGCGATGGTTGAAGCCCGGAGAATGGGGAAATCCGAACTGTTCTCGCAGTTCGCCGAGAAGTTCGAGGTCAAGCGGACCCAGGCCCGTGAGTACTTCGACTTCCTGACGGAGCTGTCCGAACGCGAACTGAAACGCTCGGGCGAATTCGTCCTGCCCGGCATGGTGAAGCTCGTCGTCCAGAAGCGGAAGGCGCGGATGGGTCGCAACCCGGCGACCGGCGAAGCCATCAAGATTCCCGCCAAGACCGTCGTCAAGGCGCGAATCGCCAAGCAGCTGAAAGACGCGGTGTTGCCCAAGAAATAGGGCGCGTTCCTTCCCTAGGCGCCGCGAAGCCGCTTGGCGAGTTGGCGCACCTCCAAGCGATCCATCTTGTACTTCAACGTGCTCAGCGGCACGCCGAGGTAATCCGCTGTGGCGGTCACGTTCCACCCGCACTTTTCGAGCGCCTTGAGGACGAAGTTACGCTCGAAGGTGCGGGTCGCCTCGTCGAAGAGCGAGGTGCCCGCCCGGCCGCGCGGCGCGAGTTGCGCGAAGTGGAAATCGAGCGGCAGATCTTCCTCTGAGATGTAGTCCCTGTCGCTGACGGCGACGAGCCGTTCGACAAGGTTCTCCAGTTCCCGGATGTTCCCGGGCCACCAGTACCCCTTCAGCATCTCCATCGTCGCGTCCGTGATGCCCTGGATGTGCTTCTTGAAGCGGGCGTTGTAGCGGCGCAGAAAGAATGCGGCGAGCTGCGGGATATCCTCCGGTCGTTCGCGCAGCGGCGGCAGCCGGATGGGGATGACGTTGATCCGGTAGAACAGGTCTTCGCGGAACTGCCCGTCCTTCACCGCCTTCTGCAGGTCCACGTTGGTTGCCGCGACGAGCCGGAAGCTGGTTTTGATCGGCTTGGCGCCGCCGATGCGCTCGATCTCGCCTTCCTGGATGGCCCGGAGCAGCTTCGCCTGCAGATCGACCCGCAGGTCGCCGATCTCGTCGAGAAAGAGCGTGCCGTTCGAGGCGAGCTCGAATTTGCCCAGTTGCTGGCGGTGTGCCCCGGTGAAGGAACCGCGCTCGTGGCCGAAGAGCGTGCTCTCCGCGAGCTCGCGCGGGATGGCCGCGAGATTGACGGCGATGAACGGCGCATCTGGGTCCCCCGCCTCCTTGTGGATGAGGCGGGCGAGCAGTTCCTTGCCGGTACCGCTTTCCCCGAGGATGAGCACGGTGGCCGAGAGCTTGGCGATCTTGTGGACGAGCTCCACCAGATCGCGCGTGACGCGGCTCGGCCCGACGATGAACTCGCGCTCGGATTGGTCCTCGACCTGCGCGGACAGCATCAGGACCCGGCGGTTCAGGTCCTGGCGCTCGCCGGCGTGCGCCACGAGGGACCGCAGTTGGTCGTGCGCGACCTCCGCGGTGAGGTAGTGGTAGGCGCCGTGCTTGATGGCCTGAACGGCGGACTCCACCTCGCTGACCGCCGAGATCATGATGACCTCGACCAGGCCGAAGTTCTCCTTGGCGATCCGGAGCAGGTCGAATCCGCTGATGCCCGGCAGGTGTACGTCCACCAGCATGATGTCGATGTCGTCTCGGGCGAGCACCGCC
>JBEQUD010000375.1:0-3263 GCA_040349235.1 Acidobacteriota bacterium | reverse complement strand
ACGTGCGGTTTCTGGGACTAGCCGTGGCGGTGCTGCTAGCGGCCTTCGCCCTGGGGTACCTGCCAACCGAGCGCCTGGCTGGGGGCGCCGCGGTTGCGGCTATGGCTGCGGGGGGGCTCGTCAGCTTCGTCGGGGCCGCGCTGGCCGGGTGGCTCCTTGTCGCGCTCGAGGCTGCGACACCGACCGCGCGGATGCAGCGCGCGGGTCTGGCGATGTCGGTCAGGCTGGCCGTCGCCGTCGCCCTGGGACTGGCCGTGATGCTCGGTGGAGGGCTGGCGCGTCGGCCCCTCCTGTTCTGGCTGTCGGCGACGTACATGGCCCTGCTGCCGCTCGAGGTGAAGCTGGCGGTCTCCCACGACTGACACGCAGTAGTTTTTCAGACGAGAAGTATTGATGGCCGCACACGAACACGAATCATCCGGAAGCGGTGAGAGCCCGCTCGAGCACATTGTCCAGCATCCGCTCGTCCAGCGACCCGCGCACCTCGGTCCGCTGACGCCGAACGGGGTGGTGACGGTGTTCTCCGATCAGATTGCGATGGTCCTGCTCGCCGGCGTACTGCTCGTGGCGCTGGTGCCTATCCTCGTCCGGCGGCGGCGCGCGGCGACGGGCGTCGATGCGCTGGTCCCGACTGGCTCGGCAAACGGCCTCGAGGCCATCTGCGAATACCTCCGAAAGGAAGTCGCCGAGCCCGCGCTCCACGAGCACACCGACCGTTTCATCCCCTACATCTGGAGCGTGTTCTTCTTCCTGCTGACGATCAACATCCTCGGGCTGCTGCCGATTCCCGTGGTCTCCAAGTTGTTCGGCACGCATCTGGGCGGCACGGCCTCGGGCAACATCTGGATGACGGCGACGCTGGCCATCATCACGATGGTCATGATGGTGGTCAACGGCGTGCGCCTAGGCGGTAAGGCCTACCTGGCGCACTTCTGTCCGGGTCCGCTGTGGATGGCCCCGCTGCTCGTGCCGGTCGAGATCATCGGCCTCGTCGCGAAGGTGTTCGCGCTGGCCGTTCGTCTCTTCGCGAACATGATTGCCGGCCATATTCTGCTCGCGGTCCTGCTCTCGTTCATCCTGGCCGCCGGGGCCAAGAGCGCGGGGCTCGGCCTTGGCATCGCGGTTCCGGTTGTGCTCGGTAGCGCCGCCATCAGCCTGCTCGAACTGTTCGTGGCGTTCCTCCAGGCGTTCATCTTCACGTTCTTGACGACGCTGTTCATCGGCATGTCGGTCGTCCTGCACCACGACGACCACCACGAGGCAGCGGCGCACTAGATGGGTTCTCGGTCGGGTTCGACTTCGCCATGCTCGCAGGCTGCGGGGCAGACGCGGGCCATGAGGCGTAACAGCGATGGCGATGGCAGGAGGCTGCCGCTCCCCGCACGGCAGAACGAAAGGGAATGAGGATGGACGTGAAGAAATTGGGCAAGTACGCGCTCGGGTTGGGTGTCATCGGCGGGGTCGTGTTGCTGACTCCCTCGGCTGTCATGGCGCAGGAGGCGGCCCAGCAGGCGACCTTCCTGAGCAGCAACGGCGCGGCGTGGTTCGGCGGCGCACTCGGCGCCGGCATCGCCATCATGGGCGGCGCAGCGGGCATCGCCCGTATCGGTGGGTCGGCCGTGGAGTCGATGGCGCGTCAGCCTGCGGCGGCCGGCCAGATCTCGACCGCGATGATCATCACGGCGGCCATGATCGAGGGCGCGACGCTCTTCGCGGTCGTCGTCGGCATGATGGCGGTCCTGAAGTAGGTTTCCGTTTACAGGTCTTCGGGGGCGCGGGTGTTGGCCTGCGCCCTCGACGGCATATCACGCGGAAGAAGACGCATGAAGTATCGATTGCTCGCGCTCGTTGCTCTCCTCTCGGCGGCCGTCCCCGTGTCGGCGCAGGAAGCGGCCGACGGCGGCCTCAGCCCCTTTGCCGGGGACATCGGCAATGCCGTCTGGACGCTGGTGGTCTTCGTCCTCGTCGTGCTTGTGCTCGGCAAGTTCGCCTGGCGGCCCATCCTCTCGCTCTTGCAGCAGCGCGAGGACTTCATCCATCAGGCGCTGACCGATGCCAAACGCGACCGCGAGGACGCCGAGGCCCGTCTGCAGGAGATGGCCGCGAAGCTGCAGGCCGCCCAGGGCGAGGCGCTGCACATTATCGAAGAGGCACGGCGGGACGCCGAGCGCCTGCGCGAAGAGCTGAAGCAGAAGGCGCGCACGGAAGCCGACCAGATGGTCAGAAACGCCGAGCGCCAGATTCAGCTCGATACCACTCGCGCCCTCCAGCAGATCCGTAAGGAAGCCGTGGACATCTCGGTCGCGATCGCGACCAAGATCGTGCAGCGCAACATCACGAGAGAAGACAACGAGCGCCTGATTGACGACACGCTGAAACAGATGGAGGCGATGCACAGCTAGGCGGACGGTCCTATCTCACCCCCAGCCCCTTGACCCGCAGGCCGGGCAGTCGAATGCCCACGGTGACGTCCTCCTTGGGCGGCGCCCCCTCGGGCACGATGTAATCGATCATCATCTCTCCCGCCATCTGGTCGGCCAGATGGTCCAGCGCGATGTCGTAGGAGAGCGTCGAATAGATCGCCGCGAATTGTCCATGGGTCTGTTCGGCCAGCGCCCGGAACTGTTCGATTGACGTCATCGGTTCGTGGGCCCGGTTGACGATACCGCTCACGATGGAGTGGCTGGCCAGGATGTCCTGCAGCCACGCCGTCGGCGCCCCTTCGACAGGCGTCCCGACGCCCGCGGCGATGACGACGATGGCTGAGAAGGGCACATCCAGCGCCCGAACCGCCTGGGCCGCGGCCGCCATCCCCCTGACGAGGTCGGTCCGCGAGCCTGATGCCGTCCGGACGCCAGTCAACCGCTCGAGCACGACGGCCCGCTCGTCCTCGAACGAGGCGACGATGGCCGGTGTGTCACCGAGGGTGCCGAGCGCGACCGGCCGCTGGCCGATTCGCGTGATGAACCGGACGGCGGCCCGCTTGATGACGTCGAGCTCGGCGCCGGCCTGGGGGCCGTTGTCGATGAGGACGACGACGGGGTAGTCGGCGACGCGGGCCGACAGGATGTCGCGCGGCTGGCCCGACTCGCGGACCACGAAGTCGTCGGCCTCCAGGTCCACGATCGCGCGATCGCGCGAGTCCACGACCACGGTCAGCACGGTCCTGCTTGCACCAATCTGCAAGGCAGCCGCGAGCGCGAGCGAGAGTGCAACGGGTATCACGGTCTGGGCCCTTTCAGCCGATATCTACTTTTCGTGGA
>JBEQUD010000056.1:0-3204 GCA_040349235.1 Acidobacteriota bacterium | reverse complement strand
GCTTCACGCCGCTCCGCGACGAAAACATCGGCAAGGCCATCATCGCCGCCGCAGTCGTCGGCTGGCTCCTCGCCCTGTGCCTGCTCTTCTACTTCCTCACGTAGCCGTCGGCTGCTTCGCCCCGTGGGCGCCTGACCGCCGGGCCCCCCTGAGCAGCGCCACCGCACCCCCGAGCACGAGCAGCAGCAACAGCCAGCGCAAGGCGCTGGCGGCCCCGGCGGCGGTGACCGCCGGCCAGGGGAACTGCCGGAGCACACCGAATCGGTCGGTCATCCAATGCCAGGCGGTGTGGGCGACGATGGCGGACAGCAGGATCGTCCCCATCCGTTCGGCGACGACGAACCGGAACAGCAGCCCGAGCGCCGGCACGAGCAGCACCAGCACGAGGATCTGCCCGAGTTCCACGCCGACGTTGAAGGCCAGGAGCGACGTCAGCAGGTGCGAGCCCGCGAACTGCAGCGTGTGCTGGAGGCCGAACGAGAAGCCGAACCCGTGCACGAGGCCGAACAGGAACGTGATGACCGAGCGGCGTGCCAGCGTGGCGGCGGCGATGTTCTCGAGCGCCATGTAGACGATGGACGCGGCGATGAGCGTCTCGATGAGGGGCGGGAACCACAGCGCGTCCGGTGCGTAGTTGTAGGCCGAGGCCAGGAGCGTGGCCGAGTGCGCGACCGTGAACGCCGTGACGACGGGGACGAGCGCGCCGACGCGCCGGAACGGGATGACGAGGCACAGCAGGAACAGCAGGTGGTCCGTGCCGTCCAGGATGTGGAAGAACCCCAGGCGCACGAAGCGCGCGGCCGCCTGGTACCAGCGCGGGTCGAGCCGCACGAGGCCCGCATCGCCGGCCAGTTCGTACGCCCGGACCACGCCGCCCGGCGGCATGAAGCGCAGCACCGTCAGCACGGACAACGCCAGCCGATCGAACGCCGCGTGGATCGCGAAGCTGGATCGGTCCGACTGGATGGGATATTCGAGGAGAACGTCCAGGATGCCCTGCTCCCAGAAGATCGCCGTGCTCTCCGGCAGCCGCGGGCCGGTCACGTGCGCCAGCGCCGTCTCGTACGAACCGAACGAGCGGTCGGATTCGAGCGACATCCGGGCGGACACGATCTGCGGGTTGGCGAGCAGCCGGTCGCCTTCGTACAGATCGATCTGGCTCGACAGCCAAACCGTCGCCGCGTCCCGTAGCGCGCCGTCCACGCGCGCGAGATCGACGTAGTCGCGTTCCCGACGGGGGAACTCGACGTCCGTCATCGTCTTGAGCGGGACGCGGACGAGGAGGCGCAGGCGTTCGCCTTCCGGCTTGACGAACGCCTGGACGGTCACGTCCCTCGGGATGTCGTGGGCCCACGCCGCCGCGGAGTGCAGCGTCGCCGCGAGCCAGACGACGGCGAGAATGCGCGGCCCGGGAACTGGTCTGCCGCGCGTCACACGTCTACTTCGACGGCCGTGCCGACGGCCAGACGACGCCCTGGTCCTGCTTGGCCACCGGCCCCAGGCCCTTGTAGACGAACTTCTGGAGACGCTTTCCTTCGTACGTCTCGGTCGTATACAGGTTGCCCTTCGAGTCCACGGCGATGCTGTGCACGCCGTAGAACTGCCCCGGCTGTCGGCCACCGTCGCCGAACGCCGTCAGTTCCTGCAGCGTCTGCCGATCGATGACGCGGATCTTCTCGTTCACGCCGTCCGCCATGAAGATGTATTTCTGCTGCGGGTCCTTCGAGAACGCCACATCCCACGCCGAGCCCTGGTTCTTCGTGTTCTTCGCGTAAAAGGCTTCCTTGACGAACTTGCCCTCGGGGGTGAACACCTGCAGGCGATCGCCCAGCCGGTCGCAGACGTAGAGCAGACGATCGACGGAGAGGTCGGCGCAGTGCACCGGGTTGCGGAACTGCTGGGCCGGCGGCGCCGAGGGGTTGTAGGGTGCGAGCGGCGTGTCGTCGGGCTTGTTGCCGTAGGCGCCCCACCACCGCTTCATCTTGCCGGTATCGGCGTCGAGCACGGCGACGCGCTTGTTGAGGTAGCCGTCCGAGATGTAGGCCTCATTCGTCTTCGCATCGACCGTGATCTTGGCGACGCGTCCGAAGTTGTCGGGGTCGTTGCTGCCGCCGACGTAGCCGGCCTGGTCGCCCTCATTGGCGCCGGCCGCCGCGCCCACCTTGCGTCGCACGCCCTTCTTGCCGATCTGCATCAGGAACTTGCCGTCCTTGGTGAACTTGAGGATGTGCGAGTCGGGCCCGCCGTTGCCGCCAATCCACACGTTGCCTTTGTAGTCCACGAGGATGCCGTGGTTCGAGTCGGGCCATTCGTAGCCAGCGCCCGGTCCGCCCCAGTGCCGCAGCAGGTTGCCGGCCTGGTCGAACTCGAGCACGGGCGGCGCGCCGGCGCAGCACTCGCCGTCCTTGGTTTCGAGGGTCTTTTCGTTCGCCGCGAGGGTGGACGTGCTGCGGTGGATGATCCAGACGTGATCGTCGGCATCAACCCAGACACCGATGGCCGACCCCAGGATCCAGTGATTCGGCAGCGGCTTGGGCCACATCGGATCGACCTCGAACATCGGGGCCTGGACACCGGCCGCCGCGGTCTTGTCGAGAACGGCCTGGCCAACCCCGAGCGCGACGAGCAGCGCAAGAAAGCCTCCCCAGACGAAGAGACGCTTGTTTCGCTTCAGATTCCCCATTCTCTGCCTCATGTGTGGACGCTCTGTGTGTGACACGTCGGCGTCCCGGACCGCCCGCGGGACCATTCCCGGCCATTTCGCCGGCCGAAGGTTGGCACGAGACGCCGCGTGACGCAAGGGAAACAGTGCGCCGCCGCCGCCGAGGTAAAATCGCGGCCTGAACCGCCACGTCTTCTGGACCGCGCTGGTCGCTGGCGCCCTCGTGCGCGCGCTCGTACTTCCGCTCCCAGGCACGCGCGATGTCGCGGTCTGGAAGATCTGGACGTACTACGCGGCCCGGCATTCTCCGACGACGATGTACGGGGTCGGGGGGACGCCGCCTGAGCGGCGCACACTCGAATTCCACGGCGCCGAGACCACCGTGGACTATCCTCCGCTCGCCCTCGACGAGCTCGCCGTGGTGGGGCGCGTCTACCGGGCCCTGAACCGGCCCGCCTTTCCCGATACGCCAGCCCTCACCATCGCCATCAAGACGCCGATCGTGCTCTTCGAGGTGGGTCTGCTCGTCCTCATCTACGCGG
>JBEQUD010000374.1:0-4080 GCA_040349235.1 Acidobacteriota bacterium | reverse complement strand
GGCGTCAGCCACCCGGGCGGGGATGAAATCGGCGTCGCTCGCGGGCGACGTCCCACCCGGCGCCGACGCGCGGAACAGAATCTGATCTTCCTTGAGCGTGGTCGGCTTGAGCACCACGGTCGCGCCGTTCGACAGCGTCCATTCCGTGATCCCCGCCTCCGGCCGGAGCGTGGTCTTCACGACGGTGCCACGGGCGGGCGGCGCGCCCATCAGCACCTGCCCCGCGGCCCCGTCCACGTACGGCGTCAGGCGCTTGGTCGAGGCACTCGCGACGACCGAGGCGAGCGCCGCCTGGCTCGGAAGCACCACGCCGGGTGCGTCAGGGGCGGATACCACGACGAGGCGATTCTGATCGGGGAACCACTCCTCCGCCAGCGCGTTGACCTCGGCGAGCGTCATCTCTGGCACGAACCGCCGGTGGAAGGCCAGTTCCTGCCAGATGGTCGGCAGCGCCTCGCCCCGGAGGAAGTTCCGCGTGTACTCGTCGGCGCGGCTCTCGGATTCACGGTCCGGGCTCTCGGTGACCACGCGCTCGGAGCCGCGCATCATCGCGTCCTTCGCGCGCGCGAGTTCGCTGGGGGTGAAGCCGAAGCGGGCCACGCGCTGGAGCTCGGTGACGAGCGCATCGAGGCCGCGCGCGACGTGATTGTCCGGGACGAGCGCCTGGAGCGTCGCCATGTCCCGCGTCCTGGCGATCGGGAAGAGGCCGCGTTCGGCCGCGCCCGCGAGAAACGGCGGGTCGGCGCTCTGGCGCAGCTCGTCGAGCCGGTCGCCCAGCATGCTGCCGAACAGCTGGTCGCGGAGGATCTCGCGGTAGCCGCCGACCGACCCCTGGTTGCGCGCCGGCCGCAGGTCGCTCATCTGGACGACGGTGGCGGTCGTCTCCTTGTCGGTCACGATGTGGTAGCGGGTGCCGGGCTGCTCGGGCACGTCGAAAATCGGCCGGGGCCGCACGGGCGACGGGGCGGCCAGGGACGAAAAGTGATTCTTGATGAGCCCGACGACAGCCTCGCGGTCGATGTCGCCGACGACGATGACCGCCATCAGGTCGGGCCGGTACCAGTCGCGATAGAACCGCGTCAGCTGCTCGCGCTGCGCGTGCTCGATGACCTCGGGGATGCCGATGGGTGTGCGGTCTGCGTAGCGCGACCCGGCCAGCTGCACTTTGCTGATCTTGTCCTGCGTGCGCTCGTCCGCGCCAAGGTGCATCCGCCATTCCGACAGGACGATACCGCGCTCGCGCTCGATGCCCCGCTCGTCGAACGAGGCCCCCTGCGCCCAGTCCTCCAGCACGAGCAGCGCGCGGTCGAGCACGCCCGGGACGTCGGTCGGGACGCGCAACGTGTATTGGGTGTCGTCGTAGCTCGTCGCCGCGTTGGCATCGGGACCGATACTCAAGCCCACCGAGGACAGGAAATCGACGATGGATTGCCCGGGAAAGTGCCGCGTGCCTTCGAACTCCATGTGCTCGACGAAGTGCGCCAACCCGCGCTGGTCGTCGTCTTCGAGGACGGACCCGGCCTTGACCACGAGCCGGAGCTCGGCGCGGCGTGCGGGCTTGCCGTTCGTGCGCACGTAGTAGCGCAGGCCGTTCGGCAGCGTGCCGACGACGACGTCCGGGTCCACGGGCATCTGCTGGGAGAGCCCGTAGGAGGCGACAGACGCGGCGGATGTCTCGCGACCGGCCGCGGGCGCCTGGGCCGCAACGGCGGCCGCCACCCACGCGGCAAGCACGCAGACGAACCCGACGCGTACGGGGGCGCGGAGACGCACGATGCTCATAGCCCACATCCTACTGGACAGGAACGCGTCAGTGGAAATAGCTAACGCGGGAGGACGACCACCATCGTCGTCCCCACTGAGACGCGACTCTCGGCGCGAATGGTCCCGCCGTGCGCCTCGACAAGGCTGCGGGCGATCGTCAGGCCGAGCCCGGACCCCGAGGAGCCGGTGCCCTTGTGCAGAGAAGATGAACGCCGCCGGCGACTACCGAGCCAGCGGATCGGGGCGGACCTGGAAGTGCACGATCTGACTGGTGGTGCCCTTCCCGCCTTCGATGTGCCAGACGACGCGCTCGTTGTTGCCGGCCCAGATGCCCCGCCCCTTCCATCCGGCGTTCGGGTCGTCGATGCGCCCGCTCATCGACCGCGTGTAGTAGTCCATCGGATACGGGACGCGCAGGGTGACGAACTTCTTCTGGTCCGGGAGGAACGCGATGAGCGAGTCGGAGCCCGTCCCGTTGATGACCGGCACGTCCTTGCCGAGGCCGAGCGTGTTCTCGCGATCCACCCAGCCGAGATAGTAGTAGTCGGATCGGATGTCCGTCCCTTTGAAGGTCGGGCCCGGCACCGGATACAGCGTCCAGCCCTCCGGGCAGTGCTGCCCGGTGGCCGTCGGCCCGCGCAGCACTTTGCACTTACTGCGGTCGAAGCTCGCCAGATGCGCACTGCCGCCGAGCGTCACCCAGGCGATCCCCTTGCTGTCGATTTCCACCCCCTGCGTATTGAACGCCTCGACGCCCGGCGCCTTGGGGTTCTCGAACGGCGGTTCGTACACCTCGGTCGTGCACGTGGCAGGCGGGTTCGAGCCGCGCGAGTACCGGACGATCTTGCCGGGCACCGCGGTCTTGGGCCCGCCGAGCACACCGCCGACCACCCAGAAGCTGTGGTCGATCGGATTCGAACCGGTCCCGTAGGGTAGCGCACCGTTCAACATCCGATCGAGCGTCGGATCGGGCGGCTCGTTCGGACGGGTGTAGGCGCCGATCTTGCCGTCGCCGTTGTAGTCGATGATGGCGGGACACCAGCCGTTGGCCTTCTCCGCATCGTGCGTCTCGTCCCAGACGCGCGTCTTGAACCACGAGAAGCCGCCGGTGGAGACGCCCATGGGCGCATAGAGGGTCTGGTCGGCGTCGTTGTCCCACGCGCGGTGGCTCCCCGCCGCACCGCAGTTGCCAAATGAGACCTGCTGGCCGGTCTTCGGATCGTACACGGCCAATCCGCCACCGGAACCGAGCGGGTAGTTCTTCGCAAATGGATTGTTGACCGTGTCCCCGCAGAACTTGGCCGGGACGGGCGGACGCGTCGAATACCACAGGCGGCCTTTGGGGTCGATCTGCGGCCCACCCGCGCCACCGAGATCGTTCCACACGATCTCGTCCCCCCAGAAAGGCGAGGGGGCTTCGTTGTACGGCCACGAATACGGCCGGATCTTGCTCGTGTCCTCCCCGGTGGCCGGCGGTGCGAAGCGCCCGCGGGTAAACGCCACGGGATCGACCCATTCGATCATGCCTGCGGCGTTGTCGGCGCCGTAGATCTTTCCGTACGCGTTCGCGGTGGGGTTCACCCCGTTGGACGCGGCGACATCGTGCACGAAGGCGCGATCGGTCGCGAAATCCCAAATCGAGAGCACGACGTTGCGCTCCAGGCCCTGCGGACGCGGCGGCACGGGCGGTACCTCGCCCGCCGCAATGCGGTCGGACCAGTCCGCGAACATGGCCAGGCCACGTTCCCGTCCGAAATGCATATCGACGGCCGCGATCATCTGCCCGCCCGTCTGGCCGGACTTCAGCATGCGTTCCCACGCCTCGGTGCTGGACGAGAAGTGGCCGAGCTTGGGGTTGACCTCGCGCGTGATCTTGCCGCCCATCTGGTGGCAGTCCTCACACCCGCGCTTGATGCTGAACACGTACTCGGCCTGGGTCTCGACCACCGTGCCGTTCTTGAGTTCTTCGGGACGCAGACCGGCCAGAGCACTGAGAGCCGGTCGTTGCGCACAGTCGGTCGCGCCGCCGGCGCGGCAATCGGTGAAGCGCTCCAGGCGGTCCGCGGCGGGCGGCGGCGGCAGCTTCATCGGGAACGCGCTCTTTGGCGGGATCTGTAGCAGGGAGTACCAATAGTTGGGCGGATAATACTGTGCGGCGGCCTTCGCGTCCGGGGCCACGACAGCCTTGAGTGCCAACGATGTCCCAGGCGCGGCATTGACCGGCACCGAGTCCACGAGGCCATAGCCGCGGACCCAGATCTTGTAGGTGGCCTTGCGGAGCTCGGGCAGCAGGTACCGCCCGCGGTCGTCGGTGAC
>JBEQUD010000369.1:0-2941 GCA_040349235.1 Acidobacteriota bacterium | reverse complement strand
TGCAGCCCGTAGCCGTCCTTCAGGCGCTCGGGGATGAAGTGCGTGACGTTGGCGCCGAGTAGTTCGAGCGCCCGGCGGAGAATCACCGTCGATGTGACGCCGTCCACGTCGTAGTCGCCGTGGACCGCCATCCGCTCCTTGCGCGCGATGCCGGCCATGATGCGTTCGACCGCCACGCGCATGTCCGCCAGTTGCAGGGGATCGCCCAAGTGCTCGAGGGCCGGATGCAGGAACCGCAGCGCCGTTTCCGGATCGGCGAGGCCACGCTGGCAGAGCAGCTGCGCGACGATCGGCGGCACACTGATCGCCGCGGCGAGGCGTCCCACGGCCGCGGCGTCGCACACCTCCGGCTGCCAGAGCGGCGCTCCCGTCGCCATCGTCCGCTCACTGTCCCTCGTCGCGAAAATCGACACCCGGACGGCCCATGCTCCGGAACTTGTCGTAGCGCCGTGCCAGCCTGGTCTCCGAATCGAGCGCGCTCACCTCCGCCAACGTGCGCGAGAGGGCCTCGTCGATGGCGCGAGCGGCGGCCGCTGGGTCCGCGTGGGCGCCGCCCGGGGGCTCGGGGATGATCTCGTCGATGAGCCCGGCCGACAGCAGGTCGGGGGCCGTGATCTTGAGCGCGGCCGCGGCCTCGACCTTCTTGGCGGGATCGCGCCAGAGAATCGCGGCGCACCCCTCGGGCGGGATGACGCTGTAGATCGCGAACTCCTGCATGAGGACGCGGTCCCCGACGGCGATGCCGAGCGCCCCGCCGCTGCCCCCCTCGCCGTTGACGATGACCACAACCGGCGTATCGAGCAGCATCATCTCGCGCAGGTTGACCGCGATGGCTTCCGCCACGCCGCGCTCCTCGGATTCGATGCCTGGATACGCGGCGGGCGTGTCGATGAAGACGATGACCGGCCGGCGGAACTTCTCGGCCACGCGCATCAGCCGCAGGGCCTTCCGGTAGCCTTCCGGCCGCGCGTAGCCGAAGTTCCGGAAGATCTTCGCCTTGGTGTCGCCGCCCTTTACGTGACCGACGACGAGCACGGGCGCGCCGTGGTACGCGGCGAAACCGGCCATCACGGCCCGGTCGTCCGCGAAACGCCGATCGCCGTGCAGTTCCACGAAATGCGTGAACAGCCGGCCGACGATGTCCTCGAGCCCGGGCCGGTTCGGGTGCCGGGCCACCAGCACGCGCTGCCACGGCGTGAGCGAACGATAGACCTCGTCCCGCACCGACTCCATCCGCCGTCGGAGGGACTCGACCTCGCGGTCTCTGGCGTCCGTGCTCGGCAAGAGCGACAGCGCCTCGATTTCCTTCAGGAGCACCCGGATGGGCTCCTCGAACTCCAGCGTCTCAACGGCCATCGTGATCTACGGCGTGCATTGTGGCATGGACCGCGTTACCGCAGCTCGACCGAGCCCGCGCCCATCACGCGCTCGAGCTCCGCGACGAGCGCCGACGAGGGCCGTACGCGGATTTGAGACGACACGTCGGCGCGGACCAGCAGGGCCCGGGGGGCGGCAGGCAGCTCGAGCTCGAACGACACCCGGCGGTCCCCGCGGTGCCGGGCAAAGATCTCGCCCAGTGTTTCGAACACGCCGCGCGCGGCCGGCATCCGCACGCGAATCGCCACCCCGCGCGCCACGCGTTCGCGCACGCTCTCGAGCGGCGCGATCTCCGCGGCCAGAATCCGCGTGGTCTCGTCGTCGCGTTCGAGCTTCCCACGCACGAGCACGAGCGTGCCGGTCTCGACGAGCGCCACACTGCGCTGAAACGTCTCGGGGAACACGACCACCTCGACCCCGCCCTGCGAGTCCTCCAGCGTGAAGACCGCCATGCGGTCGCCCTTGCGCGTCTTCAAGGGCCGGCACGCCGCGATGATGCCGCCGATCGACGTGTCCGGCTCCACCGGCTTGGGGCCACCCGGCCCCCAGGCGTCGCCCCGCGCGCCGCTGACCGGCGCCTCGGCCAGCTCGCCCGTCGAACGGGCACCGAACTCCTTGAGCGCCGCGCCGTAGCGGTCCACGGGATGGCCGCTCCAGAAGAGCCCGAGCGTTTCCTTCTCGTAGTTGAGCTGCTCGGTTTCGGACCACGGCGGCGCATCGGGAAGGACCAGGCTTGGGGCGCCGTCCACGGCCGCCGCCCTGTCCACCTCGCCGAACAGCTGGGCCTGCCCTTCGTCGCGATCGCGCTGGACGCGGGCCCCATACTCGCACGCCGCGTCAACCGCGTGCTGGAGACGCGGTCGAAGCGCGGCAGAAGCAAGCGCCTGATAGGCGGGATAGGTCCGGGCCATCGTGTCGAAGGCCCCGGCCTTGATCAGGCTCTCGAACACGCGCTTGTTCACCAGGCGCAAGTCCAGGTCCTCGCACAGCCTCACGAGCGACGCGATGCGTCCCTGCGTGCGCCGCACGTCGAGGAGCGACTCGATGGCGCCTTCCCCGACGTTCTTGATGGCCGTCAGCCCGAAGCGGACGCCGCGCCCCGGCTCGACGGTGAAGCGCAGCTGGCTTTCGTTGATATCGGGAGGAAGCACCGGAATGCCCCGCTCGCGACACTCTCCCAGATAGAGCGCCAGCTTGTCCGCGTTCTGCGCCTCGATCGTCAGGAGCGCGGCGGCAAAATGCCACGGAAAATTCGCCTTCAGGTACGCGGTCTGATACGCAAGATAGGCGTAGGCTGTCGAGTGCGACTTGTTGAACCCGTAGCCGGCGAAGTGCTCCATCAGATCGAAGATGTGGCCGGACTTTTTCTCGCTCGTACCGTTGGTCTTCGCGCCCTCGACGAACTTCTTGCGCATGGCGGCCATGACGTCGGCCTTCTTCTTCCCCATGGCCTTGCGGAGCACGTCGGCTTCACCGAGCGAGAAACCGGCCAGCACGTTCGAAATGCGCATGACCTGCTCTTGGTACGCAATCACCCCGTAGGTATCGGCCAGAATCGGTTCGA
>JBEQUD010000003.1:0-3384 GCA_040349235.1 Acidobacteriota bacterium | reverse complement strand
GCTTCAGCGCGCGCTCGCGGGAGAGTGCGTCCCCGCGGCTTGCGCAGGCCTCCGTATACACCAGCACGACGGGACGACGGCCGGCGGTATAGCGCGCGCCGCGTCCCGTGTTGTGCACGCGCGTCCGCGCGACAGGATCCCGCGCGTAGCCTGTGTAGAGCGTGCCGTCGGCGCAACGGACCACGTACACGAAGTGCGCGGGCGGGCTCGGGCGAGGCATCCGTGCCAGATCTTCGCCTCCCGCGTGTGCCGGTGCAAGGCGAGGCCGTGCTTGAGCACGTGGGTGTCCGCGATATACGCTTGGCGGCGCAGAACCAGGAGGTCAGATGTTGGTGAGGAACTCCGCCAGATTCGTGATGGCGCTCGTGTGCGCCGGCGTACTGCTCGTGTCGCGCCCGGCCGGAGCGCATCACTCGTTCGCCGCGCAGTTCGACGTGAACAAGCCCATTACCCTCGTCGGCACGATCACGCGGATGCTGTGGTCCAACCCCCACGGCTGGCTGTACGTGGACGTGAAGGACGCCGACGGCAAGGTGGTCAACTGGGCGTGCGAGAGCAACGCCTTGAACTCGCTGTTCAGGGCCGGCTGGAAGAAGACGGACCTGCCGGTCGGGGCCAGCGTGACCGTGAAGGGTTACGCCGCCCGGGACGGGTCCCCGATGATGAGCGTCGAAACGGTCACGCTCGCGGACGGGCGCAAGCTTTTCAGCGGCAGCCCGAACGGGGCGCCCTCCGCGACGACGCCCTAGCCCGGTGTGATGACATCCATGTACGCCCGCATCGCCCTGGCGGTCGCGCTCGCGTTCGCCATCGGCCCGGCGACGGGCGCCGCCGCGCCGCAGGCCTCGACACCCCGCACCGCCGACGGCCACCCGAATCTGGCGGGGATCTGGAAGGCGCGGCGTACGGGGGCCGCTGACAGCCTGGTGCGCCATGCAGCGCGGGCCGGCGTGCCGGCGGGGGCAGGCGCGGTCGCTGGGCAGGCCCTGCCGTATCAGCCGTGGGCGGCGGCGAAGAAGGCCGAGAATTTTCGTCACCGGCGGACCGCCGATCCGCTCGCACAATGTTTCCTGCCCGGCGTCCCTCGCATCATGTATCTGGACCATGCGTTCCAGATCTTTCAGACGCCCGACCTCATCGCGGTGGCGTTCGAGTGGTCGAACATCTACCGGACGATCCACATGAACGGCAGCCCGCATCCGGCGGACATCGAATTCTGGATGGGCGACTCGCGCGGCCGCTGGGACGGCGACACGCTCGTGGTTGACGTCCGCAATCACAACGATCGCACGTGGCTCGACGCCAGCGGCAACTTCCACAGCGACGCCTTCGCGGTGGTCGAGCGCTACACGCTGACCGGGCCGGACACGATGGCGTACGAGGCCACGGTCGAGGACACGAAGGTCTTCACCGCACCGTGGGTCATCCGACTCGTCCTGCAGCGGCAGACCGGCGTCGATCGGCTGGGTGACCACGAATGCCTCGCCGAAGCGGAAGAGGCGAACGGCCTGTTCGAGCCCGAACCAGGGACGTGGTATCCCAAGAGCGGCGTCCCCCCGGGGGCGCCCCGCTTCAGCGCGGAGGTCGAGCGCATCGCCGCACTCCCCAAGGCGCCGCTTCCGTCCCCCGGCCCCAAGGCGGGGCCCGTACGCCGCCTTCCTGATGGGACACCGGACTTCCATGGGTACTACGCGTCGGGCGCGGACAACGTGCTCGGCAACTACGGCCTCGAAGCCCACGGCGAGGGGCTTGGCAAGGGCCGGCGGGCCAGCCGTGGCCTCATCATCGATCCGCCCGATGGCCGATTGCCGACCCGCCCGTGGGCCCGCGCCCTGCAGGAGGACCGGCTGCGCCCCGAGCGCGCGTACGACGATCCGGCCGCGCATTGTTTCCCGATCGGCTCACCACGCGGGATGTACCTGAACGAGATCTTCGTCCTGCAGCCGCCTGGCTACGTCGTGTTCCTGTTCGAGCGCATGGGCTTCCGTATCGTCGCACTCGACGGTCGGCGCCATCCGCCCGAGCGGGTCCGCCGCTGGCAGGGCGACTCGGTCGGCCGGTGGGAGAACGGCACGCTGGTCATCGATACGACCAACTTCACCGGCAAGACCTGGCTGAACGAACCGGCCGGCGAGCACGGCGGCGAAGTTCTGACGTACGGCGAACACCTCATCGAGCGCCTGACGCCCATTGACGCCGAGACCGTGCACTACGAGGCGACGGTCCTGGACCCCATCGCCTATACGCGGCCGTGGACGATCGCCCTGTCGATGAAACAAGCGCCGCTCGAACTGCTCGAGGTGGCGTGCAAAGAGGACGATCAGGATCTCCCGCACTTGAAGGCCCTGAAGGACGCCGCGCGGGCGGGCGGCCGCAAGCAGCCCCCGGCCCCCGCCCGGAAGTGAGGCACAGTCCGGTGAACGCACCCTCCGACACGCGGCGACGATTCCTGCGGCTGCTCGCGGCAAGCCCCGTGCTGCCCTTGATGCAGTTTCCGGCTTTTCTGCAGGAGGCCCTGGCGCAGGAGCTCGACCCGCTGGGCCTCTCGCCCGCGACCATCAAAGCCCTCGAGGACTACGGCAACGAGGTTGCCTCCGCGCGCGAGGCCGTCGATATTTTCGACCTCGAACGCACGGCAGAGCGCAAGCTGCACGTCGGCCACAACGCCTACCTGTCCGCGGCGGAGGACCAGGCCACCCTGCGCGCGAACCGCGACGGGTTCAAGCGCTACCAGCTGCGTCCGCGGCGGCTCGTCGATGTCAGCCACACCGACACGTCGGTGACGCTCTTCGGTACGACATGGGACACGCCGCTCATCCTGTGCCCCGTCGGGCATCAAGGCGCGTTCCATCCCGACGGGGAGGTCGCGGTCGCGCGGGCCGCGCGGGCGAAGAAGCACATCCAGACGCTGTCCACGGTGGCGACACGCAGCATCGAAGAGGTGGCGGCCGCGCGCGGTGGGCCGGTCTGGCACCAGCTGTATCGCAGCCCCGACTGGAACCAGACGCGCGGCATCCTCAAGCGCGCCGAAGCGGCAGGGTCTCCGGTGATGGCGTTCACCGTGGACGGGCAGGGCGGGTCGAAGCGCGGCATCGCGGCGAAGATACGGGCGCGGCGTGCGGACCTGTGCCGGACGTGCCACACGCTCGACCCCAAGTGGGAACTCGGCGCTGATGGCGAATCGGGCGGCTTTCTCGGCGCGCCCCCGCCGATGCGGTTGACGCCGTCGCTCGGGCCGCCGCTCATCGACCAAGGGTCGCCCACCTGGGACTACGTCAAGCGCCTCAAGGACACCCCCCGTTGCCCCGTTCGATCTGACGCGCGCCGAGCCGTTTCTGTTCCAGGTGGGCGACTGCGTGCGGTTCTATCCGGTGTCCGCGGCCG
>JBEQUD010000466.1:0-4492 GCA_040349235.1 Acidobacteriota bacterium | reverse complement strand
GCTTCAGGGCATCGGGCAATCCGGCCACGTATTCAATCAGGGCCGTGTCGAGAAACGGCGAGCGCGCTTCGAGCGAATGGGCCATCGTGCACCGATCGACCTTCACCAGCAGGTCGTCCACCAGATAGGAATTGAAGTTCGCCAGGAGCATCCGGGCGAGGGGCGACACGCCGGCCATCTGCGCACGACTCCGCCGGAGGTGCTGGAGTCGATCGATGGGCGTGAGCGCCTGCCGCAAGTCCGGCGTCAGCAGTTCCTCGACATCCTCGTAGAACGGGCTGTTCCAGCACGTCAGCCGCTCGTCGAGCGGAAGGTCGAGGCCCGCCACCAGGCGCTGTGCGCGCGATCGCCAGTCGCGCGCACTCGCGCCCGGGGGGACGCGACGGGTCAGCGAGTGAATTGCCAGGCGCACGGGCCGGGGCAGCTGCTCGGTCAAGAGCCCGGCGGCAAATCGCTGATACCCCGCGAACAGCTCGTCGCCGCCATCGCCGGTCAGCACCACCGTCACATGCCCCCGCGTCAGCTCCGAGACGATGGACGTGGGCACCGCCGACGAGTCGCCGAACGGGCCATCGTGGTGCCAGACCAGTTGCTCGATGAGATCGAACGAACCGGGTTCGACGATGAACTCGGTGTGGTCCGTCTTGAAGCGCCGGGCGGCGAGCCGCGCAAAGGACGTCTCGTCGTAGGCCGGGCTGTCCTTGAAACCGATGCTGAACGTCTTGACCGGCCGATCGAGCAGCTGGCTCATCACGCCGACGACGACCGTCGAATCGACGCCGCCGCTCAGGAACGCGCCGAGCGGCACATCGGACACGAGCCGGCGTTCGACCGCCTCGGTGAAGAGGCGCCGCAGTGTGCTGGTGACAGTCAGTCGGTCGGGGGCCGGCCCCGGGGCGTCCTCCTGCGGATACCGCAACTGCCAGAAGACCCGCGACAACGTCCGGCCGTCGCCTTCGACCGTGAGCACAGTGCCCGGCTCGAGCTGCTTGACCCCCTGATAGAACGTCGCCGGGCACGGCACGTATCCGTAGAGAAAGTACGCCGGAACGGCCGTGCGATCGATGGCGATGTCGAGCCCGGGCCGTGCGAACAACGCCTTGATCTCGGACGCGAACACAAGACGCCCGCCGCCGCGCATGTAGAACAGCGGCTTCTTGCCTGTGCGATCACGGGCGAGGACCAGGCGCTGCTGCCGATCGTCCCAGATGCCGATCGCGAACATGCCGTCCAGCTTGTCGATACACGCGGCGCCGTGCTCCTCGTAGAGGTGGGCAATGACTTCCGAGTCGGTCTGCGAGCGGAACGTGTGCCCGCGGGCGACGAGCTCGGCCCGCAGGGAGCCGAAGTTGTAGATCTCGCCGTTGAAGACGACCTGCACCGAGCCGTCCTCGTTGGGGATCGGCTGGTTCGCGCTGTCGCTCAAGTCCACGATCTTCAGCCGACGGAACCCGAGGCCAGCGGCCGCGCCCGGCGAGACGTAGACGCCAGCCGCATCGGGCCCGCGGTGGACGAGGCGGTCGCGCATGGCGGTGACCGCGCGGGCCGTCACCGGACCGCCGTCGAAGCTGACCTCGCCGCAGATGCCGCACATGTCAGAGCCGCCCTTTCCACCAGTAGGCCGCGACCGCGATGTACTCGTGGAGAAGCCCCCGCAACTGGTCGAAGCTGGCCCCCCGTCCGTGCGCGTAGAACTGGCTCTCGGGCACCGGGGTGGGGACGACATCCTCATCTGGCGCGTGCTTCCGCCACGTGAGGAGGGCGCGCCGCATGTGGTAGGGCGAGCTCACCAGCAGAATCCGACGCCATCCGTGCTCGTCGAGCAACGCCTGCACGCGAACGACGTCCTCGTAGGTATTGGCGCCGCTCGTGTCGAGGAGGATCGCCGACGGCGGCACGCCGAGCGACACCGCCAGGTCCCGCATGATGTCAACTTCCCTGAACGCGAACACGAACCCGGATTCGAAGATCATCCTGGGGGCGAAGCCCCGTTGATAGAGCTGCACGGCCGTCTTCACGCGCTCCTGGTACCCACCGCCGGCTTGTCCGGACTCGCCCACCCCGCCCGCGAGCACGACAATCGCGTCGGCCTGCCGCGGGGCGGCCGACTGGCGCAGTGGCTCGGCGAGGATCCACGGCAGCGACGTCTGGAACAGCAGCACGTAGCACAGCGCGAGCAAGAGGCCGGTGCCGATGATACGGCCGCGCGTGCGCCGGTACAAGCGGCGGAGCGTTGCTTCCCAGGGCTGCCGCTGCCCTCGGCGCTCGGCCAGCCGCTCCTCGACGAGGGCGGACATGCGCGCGATGCGCGCCTCCCAGCTGTTCGAGCGCGCCACGTCCACCCGTCGGCGCCGCTCGTCCGCATCCTGGGGCACAAGCGCGCCCGCGAGCGCTGCCACGAACTCGTCGGCATCACGGACGATGGCAACGAGCGCCCCGTGGTCGGCGTTGAACTTCCGGATCTCCGGCAGATCGGTCGCCACGACCGGAATCCCCATGGCGAGATACTCGTTCAGCTTCGTCGGGTAGACATTGTCGGTGTAGTCGCTCGACAGGTAGGGCACGATGCCGACGTCGAATCCCTTGATGTAGCGAGGCACGTCGTCATGGGGCCGCGCCCCGAGCAGATGCACGTTGGCAAGGCCCCGCAAGGCGCTGCCCTCGGCCTGCAGCGGGCCGACGAGCACGAACGAGACGTGCGGCAGCCGCCGCGCCGCGGCGGCGACCAGCTCGAAATCCACCCAGCGATGGAGGCCGCCCACATAGCCGACGATGGGCCGGGGGAGCGCGAGCAGATCGGCGGGGATGTCGTCCGCCGCCGTCCGGGCCTGTTCGAACTTGTGAAAACTGACCCCAAACGGAAAAAGGTGGACGCGGTCGCTGAAGGCGGCAGCCTTCGCCCTCAGCTTCTCGGACGTGACGAACACCAGGTCCACGTCGCGGAACAGGCGCTGCTCCGATCGCGTAATCCGCCGCGCGGCCGGCGAACTGGACGCGAAGTCGTCGATGCAGTAGTAGACCGAGGCGACCGGATCGAGATGCGGGATGATCTCGCCGACGAGCGGCGTCGGCAGAAACGTCCAGACGATCGGCCGTTCGAAGCCCGCGGCCCGCATCCACCGGCGGAGCGCCCGGACCAGCAGCACGCGGTTCGCGCGGCGCGCGAGGGCCGAGTACGGAAACGGGAGCAGCAGGGGCGAGAAGACGAAGAGGTTGTCGCGCTCGCGTCGGAAGCCCTTCGTGCCGCGCCACCAGTTGCGCACGCGCGCGCGGAGCCTGGGGAAATCGCGAATGGACGGCGCGCGGACACCCGTGTTCTCCACAAACAGCACGCGGTTGCCGCTGGCCGCGAGCGTGGACATGATCTCCTGGTGTCCCTGCCAGATGAACTGCCAGTCGATCGACGAGAAACACACGATATCGTGGCCCCGCAGCACCGCCGGTTCGCTCATGCGCGTTGGAACGTCCGGTACCACAGTTCGAGCATGAGGACGACCCAGAGCTGGTGCGCGCAGTCCGCCTCCCCGCCGAGGTGCGCCGCGACGAGCGCGTCGAGAACCGGCTGCCGCACGAGGCCCGCCGCGGCCAACTGGGACGGCCGCAGGTGATCGGCAACAAAGGTTCGCAGGTCGTGACGGAGCCAGTGCGCGATCGGCACGGCGAACCCGCGCTTGGGCCGCCGGATGGTCGCGGCCGGCAGCATCCCGGCAACCGCGCGCTTCAGCAGGTGCTTAGTGGTGAGGCCCTTCAGCTTGAGCCCGCTCGGCAGCGACGCCGCGAATTCCGCCAGATCGCGGTCGAGAAGCGGGGATCGCACCTCGAGCGAATGCGCCATGCTCGTGATGTCCACCTTCGGTAGCAGATCCGTCGGCAGGTAGAACCGCGTATCCACGGCCAGCATGGCGTCCACGGCGTCGAGGTCCTCCGCGGCCGCAAATTCCGCCGGCGCGCTTGCGTCGGGCGCGGCGGTGCCGCTGAGGCTCGCCATCGCGTCTGGACTGAAGACCCCGGCCCAGGCACGGTACCGCTCGGCGCGCGACAGGGCGGCCGCGGCCACAAACCGCGTCGCGCGCGCGCCCCCCAGCCTGGCGACGGCGCCCATCCGCGCGAGGCGCGCCACGGGACGGCCGATGCCCTGCGGGACGGCGCGCCAGCGCTCCGCGAGCGCGCCGGCCCGGTGCCGCCCGTACCCCGCGAACAGCTCGTCCCCGCCATCGCCGCTGAGCGCGACCGTCACGTGTTTCCGAGTCAGTTCTGCAAGGTACCACGAAGGGATGGCCGACGAGTCCGCGAACGGCTCCCCGAAATGCCGCGTCATCGCCGGGAGGATGTCCACGGCCGATGGCCGCACGACGAACTCGTGATGTTCGCCGCCGACGGCGGCTGCGACGCGCCTCGCGTACGGGAGCTCGTCGTATTCCGCCTGGTCGAAGCCGATGGAAAACGTCTTCACGGGGCTGGACGAGAAGCGCGCCATGGCCGCCACGACCGC
>JBEQUD010000420.1:0-4153 GCA_040349235.1 Acidobacteriota bacterium | reverse complement strand
GACCTTGTCGGTGTCGCCCCCGCGCGCCGACAGCACGATGATCGGCACCTTGGATTCCGAGCGGATGCGGCGGCAGACCTCCGTGCCCTCGAGATCCGGGAGGCCGAGGTCGAGCACGATGAGGTCCGGCGGGCGTGTCTCGAGGTTCTTGAGCGCGGCGGCACCGGTACTGGCGATGTCCACGTCGTAGCCGCGCGACTTCATCAACGGCCCCACGGACCGTTGAATCGACACTTCGTCATCGACGAGCAGGATACGGGCTGACCTCGACATGCTACGTCTCCCCGGAATCCGTTACGACGCGTGCAGCTGGTCGCGCAACTGCGCTACCGCGCCGTCGCGGCCCGTGCCCTCGAGCTGCTGCTCGAAGTGCACGAGCGCTGCGGTCACGATATCACGATGGTGGATATCGGGGCCGACAGCCTGCACCGCATCCAGCCAGAGGCGATGGATGCGTTCGATGTCGTCGGGGGACAGTTCCGGGGCGTGCGCGCCGAGCGAGAAGCGCTCGGTCGTGCCAGCACCGGCATAGACCAGGAGGCGGGTGCTCGACGTGCGCTCGTGCGGCGTGCGGTCCCAGGCTTCGCCGAGCTGCCGCGCCTGCTCCGCCGCGCTCATCTTCGCCGATTCCCCCAGGACGATATCGCGCGTGCCCAGACGCACGGCGGTCTGCGCGATCGCGTCGTAGACGTTCGTCGCGGGCACCACGAGCAGCTTGACGCTGCGGCCGTGGCGCTCGGCAATCGCGACGACCTTCGTGAACAGAATCTGCTCGTAGTCGGTGAAGAGCTCCTCGCGCTCGATGTCAACCGACCCAGCGTCGGGCCCGGTGAGGATGCGGATCGTCAGCACGACGACGTCGCGCGCGTCCGTGTCCGTCTCGCGCACCGCGCGGTCGAGGTGCGTCAGGGTATTGAAGTCCCTGACGGGCACGAGCACCCCGTCCGTGCGCGCGTGCAACTCGTCGAGGCCGACGTCGGCCTCCCGCATCAGTTGGAATTGATCGGTGTGTTCGGTCTGCGCGGCCTTCCGGCGGCTCGCGGTCACGCGCTCGGAGATCTCGAAGAGGACATACAGCACCAGCGTGAAGGCGATGCCGGAGATCGTGGCGGTCTTCTTCGTGAAGATGTTGATGAAGGCGACACCGAAGAGCGCCAGGGCAATCAAGCCGAGGCCGACGGGGATTTCCTTCCCGGCGATCGTCGGGTTCATCGGCACGCGCCACTCGCGCGGCACGTCGGGTTCCTTGAAGCGCAGCACGAACATCGCGAGCGCCTTGAAGGCGAAGCTCCAGACCACGCCGAAGGCGTAGGCCTCACCGAGGACGAACACGTCGCCCCGGCTCAGGACGATCGTGACGATCTGCAGCAGCACGACCATGTTGATCAGGCGGAACGTCGTGCCGTACTTCTTGTGCGGCTTGCGGAACCACTCGGTCAGCACCCCGTCCTCGGACACGCGGTTCAGTACGCCGTTCGAGCCGACGATCGCAGTGTTCACCGCGCCGGCCAGAATCAGGAAGCCGACGACGACGACGAAGCCCTGGAACAGGAGCCGGAGGCTGAGGGGCCCGACGACGTTCATCGCGAGGCCGGAAATCAGGTTGTCGTAGAAGTGCGGCCGGACCGCGTCCGGGATAATCGCGACGGCAAAGAAGCTCACGAGCGAGGTGAACAGCAGGCTGTAGACGAAGATGACGGTCCCGGCGCGCTGCAGGTTCTTCACCTTCGGGTGCTCGATCTCGCGGTAGACCTGCGCGAGCGACTCCTCGCCGCTCATCGCCAGAATCGAGTGCCCGAAGCCCACGAAGATGGCAATGGCCGTGAAGCTCGGCCAGATCGTCCCCTTCAGCCACCCGAGCGCGTCGTCGGAGAACGTCAGGTTGCGAAGAACGGGCGCCGGCGGCAGCTGCCCGCCTCCGCGCCACATGAGGGTGATGCCGCACCACGCGATCATCAGCACGACCATGACGGTCGTCACCTTCATGATGCGCAGCGCGTCGTCGCTCGATTCGTGGATGCCCTGCGTGTTGCGCCACCAGAAATAGACCGTGATGAGCACCGCGATGAACGCCGCCGTCTCCCCCGCCGGCAGGCTGCGCGACACCCCGTAGCGATGGAGGACGTCGTTCATCAGGCCGACGATGTAGAGGCCGGCCGACACGCCGCTGATGGGGCCGGTCAGGACGTAATCGAAAAGGAGGGCCGACACGGACAGCTTGGCGAGCGTCCCGCCCATGGCCTCCTTGACGACGCGGTAGACGCCGCCCCTGACGAACATCGCGGAGCTCTCGATGTAGACGGCGCGGACCGTGTAGGAGAAGCACATCACGCCGAGGATGAACCACGGCGCCGCCTTGCCCATCGCCTGCTCGGCGATGCCCCCGACGTAGAACGCGCTCGACCCGAGATCGTTCAGCACGATCGCGGCAGCTCGCCAGAATGAGATGAAGGAGAGGAGGACGGTGGTGGCGACGACGACGCGGACGCGCCCCTCGCGGGACGTCTGGCTGGCTACGGACATAGGGCCCCTCGAGCGCAACGCTCCGCGGAGCCGTGCGCTACGGATTGCCTACGGGGTTAGCTGACGGGCTCGGACTCCGAAGTGTCCCTCGATTCGACGGGAATCGATGCGCCCCTGAAGAGTGGGTCCCCCGCGCGCCGCCCATGCGACGCTTCGGCCTGCCCATTGAAATTACGCCGCGGCACGGCCGGCGTCAAGGTTTCTGAGGCGAGTTTTAGGCACTTTTTAGGAGTGGCTCAATACAGTCGTGCCATGGAGACGGCCATGGAGGCGCATGCCCGCGTCGGCATCGACGTGTGCGGCGCAGGCGGCCCCGGCGATCCCGATGGCGCGCGCGCCGCCGCCCTGCTCTGCGCCTATTTCGAAGCCGAGGACGCCCGTCTCGCACGCCGACGCGTCTGGCGAACGGTCGCCGTTGGCGGGCTGGCGGTGTGGGCGTTCGATACCGTCACCCCCATCCTGAACCGCGTCGATCTCGCCTTCGGGCTGTCGCTCGTGGCCGGCGCCGTCGTGGCGTCGGGCGCCACGGAGTGGCGTGCCCGGCGGGCCCTGGGGGCGCTGGTCGCGGGCCGGATCGGCAGCTCAGCCCAGCGCCTCGGCTGATCCATCGCTCGCGACCGCGGGCTCTTTCGCCGAGGTCGGGACGACAATCGTGAACGCGGCGCCGCCGCCGTCCGCGTTGCACGCGCCAAGGCGGCCGTGTTCGGCCGCCAGCAGCCCCTTGGCGATCGACAGCCCCATCCCGGTTCCCGACGGACGCGAGCTCGCGTGCTGGCCGCGATAGAAGCGCTCGAAGAGGTGTGGAAGATCCTCGGAGGCGATGCCGGGGCCGTGGTCGCGCACGGTCAGCACGAGCCCATCCCGGGTGACGGCCGTCGTCAGCACGACAGTCGATCCCGGCGGCGAGTACTGCGCGGCGTTCTCGAGCAGGTGTGCCAGCGCCGCGGCCGTCAGCCGCGGATCGACGCGGACGAGCAGGTCGGGCACGGCTTCCACGTCGAGCACGTGCCGCTCGAGCGCATGCGTCACCTGATCCCGGGCGGCCTCGACAATCTCCGAGGGGTGGGCCCAGCGCAGCTCCGCACCGACGGCGCCCGCGTCGATGCGCGCCATATCCAGGATGTTCTGGAACATCCGCGTCAGGCGCTCGACCTCGGTGAGGATGAGGCCGCTCTGCTCGCGCCGATCGTCGTCGGTCAGCCACGACGCCTGGAGGTTCGCCGCGCCGACGCGGATGGCGGTGAGCGGCGTCCGCAGGTCGTGCGCCAGCGATGCCAGCAGCGCCGACTTCAGTTCCTCGCTCTGGCGCGACAGTTCCGCGGCCTTGCGCTCCTCGAGAAACTGCGCCCGCTCCATAGCGATCGCGACCACGCCAGCGAGCGCGTCGAGCGTGCCGGCTTCGACGGGCCGGCCGCCGGCCGCGAGCAACCCGACCACGCGGGTGCCGAACCGCAGGGGGACGAGGACAACCGTCTGGCCCCGGCTCTCGATCGTCAGCTGCCGCGGCACCAGGCGGGCCCCGTTCGCGGCGTCCGCCTCGTCCCCGGCTTGCGTCATCGTGCGCGACAGCTCCCCGGTATCGAGCGACAGCATCAACGAACCCGCCTCTGCCACCGTCCACTCGGCGCCG
>JBEQUD010000417.1:0-2480 GCA_040349235.1 Acidobacteriota bacterium | reverse complement strand
GCCCGGCCCGGGAGGCTGCGCGCCGGCTCGTGGCCGCCCGCATGGGTGACCTGCGCGGGTTGCCCCAGAAGATCGGGCAAATGATCAGTGTCGGCGAGCTCGACTGCGACGACGCGGTCTTCGCCATCCTCGCGGAGGGCATCGAGCCGGTGCCCGGCGCATCTGCATTCGCGTGGATTGCGCGGGAACTCGGGTGTCCCATCGACAGCGCGTTCCGTGTGCTCGACGAGCGCGGGAGAGCGGCCTCGCTCGGGCAAACCCATCGCGGCGAATTGCTCGACGGCACCGCGGTCGCGGTGAAAATCCAGTTCCCCGGCATCAGAGACTCGCTCGATGCCGACCTCCTCGCCCTGGGCTGGCTGATGGCCCCGCTCTCAGCCAATCGGTCGGGATTCAACCTCGCCGAGTACCGCGCCGAGATGCGCCGAAGCCTCCTGTGCGAGCTGGACTACGGCCGCGAAGCGGCTGCTCTCCAGCGTTTTGCCGCGCGGGTTGGAGACGTGCCCGGGCTGGTCACGCCCGAGCCCGTCGAAGCGTTGTGCACGCCGCGCCTCCTCACGATGTCGTGGGTGCACGGCGAGCGCATCGAAACGGTGCGCACATGGCCGGCCCCTGCCAGGCACGAGGCTGGGCTCGTGCTCCTGCGCACGTTTCTGCACGGCTGTTTCATGTGGCGCGAACTCCACGCGGACCCGCACGCCGGGAACCTGCGGTTCAATCGCGACGGTGCGGACGTTCGCGTCGGGCTGCTCGATTTCGGATGCGTCACGTCGCTGGCCAGGACCGAGAGCGCAAGCCTCCGGCGGCTGTGCAGCGACGGCCCGAACCTGACGGACGACGAGCTGTTGGAGGCGTACGTCGCCATGGGGTTCCGTGCGCGCCTCCTCGAGCCGATGGCGACCCGCCTTCGCGCCGTTACCGCCGTCCTGTTCGAGCCGTTCCACACCGCGGCCCCGTACGACCTGCGGCGCTGGCAGCTGTCTGCGCGCCTCACCGCAGTGCTCGGCGACGACCGATGGAATTTTCGGTTCGCTGGACCGGCGTCCCTGCTCTTCGTGATTCGCGCCTTCCAGGGGTTGTGCCAGTACCTCCGTGTGCTGGACGTGACGCTCGATTGGCGGCGCGAGCTGCTGGCCATTCCTGACGCGGCTGTGCCGCCACGGCCGTCCGACCCCGCACCCTCGCTTTCCTCGGCGACGAAAGGTTCGGTACCCATGGGCGCCACCACGCTCCGCATCCGCGTAGACCGCAACGGTGAAAATGTCGTTCAGTTGTCGTTCGGCGCGGCTGCCGTCGGCCACCTCGAAGAACTCGTGCCCGACGATCTCGGCGCACGCCTCCGGGGCCGTGGCATCGACCTCGCCCAGCTCGCACAACGGACCGTGGCGGCGGGGTACCCCGCAGGCGATCTCTTTACGCTGTCCGACGGCGAGAAGCAGGTGCGCGTCTGGCTGGAATAGCGCGCGGTCGCGCTCAACAGGCGGGCGCGGCGGGAATGCCCCATAACGCCAGCAGGTAGGCGCCGGCGTCTTCCCGAGACGCGCCGAGCTCCGCCCGCTCGATGTCGGGCCTCGGCCGGGCGTCGGTCTGGGCCATCGCGATCGTGTCCCAATATCGCCCCCCGTGGACGAGCGCGAGCACCACCGCCCCGACAGCGCTCGGCGACGGACTGGCTGTTTCGGGACTTGCCGGCGTCTCGTCTGGGCGGTCACGGCTCGATGCTTCGGCGAGTTGGGCCCCAAGGGCGATGTCGGCCCAGGGCACGAACGCCGCCCCGGCGGCCAGTTGGCGGACGACCTCGCCGCCGATGCTCCGCACCGCGTGCCCCACCGTGGTGATGGCGCGGCCGCCTGGCCCGAAGAACCCGGAATTGGCCACCTGCAGGAGTTTGCAAGTCATCCCCAGATCGGCCGCAGCGATGGCGGCGATCTGCTGCGTTGATGGATGCGGCCCTGCCAGCTCCGTGCGGAGTCGTTCGCAGGCCTCAGGATCGCTCGGCAACCGCCCCAGGGCCGTAATGGCCGCTGCGGTCTCCGTGTCTTCGATCGCGCCCCGGCACGCGAGGACGGATGCGATGTTGCCGGACAACATCGCCGCGCTGCACGGTTTGGGCAGGCACTGGTGGGCCGTGCCGGCGGTGCGGAGTCCCGCGGCCGTGTCGGCCTGTCCCGTCAGCACGATGCGGATCGCCTGCGGCTGGCGCGCTCGGACGTAGTCGAGGACATCGCCTCCGTCCACGTCCGGCATCCGCATGTCGGTGACGACCACGTCATAGGAGGTCTGGTCGATGGCGGCCATTGCGGGCGCCCCCCCCCTTCCGCCAGCGTCACGTCCCATGTCGCGCGCATGGGCCGGAACATCCGGTGGAGACCGGCGAGCATCAACGCGCTGTCGTCAACCAGCAGAAAGCGGATGGGCACGGTGCGCCTGTTCGGACCCGATGGGCAGGGTGACGACGATGGTCGGCGGCGTGCCGGCGT
>JBEQUD010000350.1:0-8008 GCA_040349235.1 Acidobacteriota bacterium | reverse complement strand
GGGCTCGCGGCGGCCCGTCATCCCTCCCAAGGCGCCCGAGCCCATCATGCCCGCGCCGACCACGGCCGTGCCGATGGCGGCGATGACGAACCCGAGCACGATGGCGCAGATCACGACGACCGCGGTGTACGGAACGGCTTTGTCGGGCGGGCACTTCATCAGCCGCGGAAGGCCCAGATACAGCAGATACAGCGCGTACAGCCCACCGATGAGCCCGGCCAATGTCCCGAGCGATGGCAGGATCTTCAAGACCGCCGCCACCAGTGCGGGCGTGTAGGAATAGACGGCAACCTTGAGGGCGAGATCGCTGTTCTGCGTCCCACCAAACGTCGGGGCCAGCGCGTTGATGATGTAGGACAGCACGAACGCGCCCACCACCGCCATGACGACCATGAAGACGGCCCCGCCGAGCCCCACCACGAAGGGCGTGCGATACGTTCCGCCGATGAAGGGGACCGTGTATCCGATGATGGACCCGCCGATGAAACCCGCGATGGCGCCGATCCCGGCGAGCGGCACCAGATACCCGGACACGAGAGCGCCAGCGGTCGTGGGTTCCGCTTCGATGACCGGCCACTCCGTGTTCGGCGTGAGGCAGATATTCTTGACGCGCTGGACGAGATCCATCGGCATACCTCCAGAGGAGACTGGATAGTAGCCCGAGAAACGGTCAGGGGCCAGTTTGTTTCGCGGCGAGGATGACAAACGGGCGCCGAACGGCTCGAATCTCATACGTCGTTCGGATTAGCTGCGCCAGCGGCCCCGGCTGCTCCGCCCAATACCGCACGGTCGCGGCGTCGGAGGCCGGGTCGCGGTCGCCGGCGTTCATGTCGTGCACGAACGCCGACGTATCGCGCAGCACGACCACGTCGAACTCCCGTGCGCGAATACGCCGCTCGACGTCCCGTCCGGCCGGCGTCCCATCCCGAACGAACCGGTCGAGGCTGAACGCGTCCAGCACCACGGGACGTTGGCCCGCGAGGATGGCCACACCGGGGTCCGTCGAGAGATAGCGCGCCCCCGGCGGGAGAAACCCGTCATGAACGGCCTGGACCACCGCACGTTGCCGCGGGCCCTGGGCCTGCAATGTGCCGATGACCGAGGGAATGCGCGGGAGCGGAATCGAAATCGCCGCGAGCAGGACCGCGAGCCCCGCGTAGATCCACGCGGCGACGCGGCGCGAAAAGTCGCCGTTGGCAAGGGCCACGCCGACCACCAGCGTGCTGGAGAGTTCGAGGTCCACGAGTTGATTGGCGACGATGCCCGGCGAGGTGAACACCGCGATCGTGACCAGCGCGACGCCCGCGAAATAGATGTGCGCGAAGCCGAGTCGCCGGTCGCGCGCGGCCCGGTACCAACAGGCAACGGCTATCGCGAACGGCACCGATACAAACGGATCCGCAACGAGTTCCTGCGCGAACTTGGGGATCGTGTGGCGGAGGTCGGAGACGACCATGCCACCGCTGATCGTGGCGGCGATGTTCTCGAGGAAGCGACCCGCCGATGCGCGCTCGGCGGCTCCCGCCGCCACCACGACCAGGGCCACCGTACCGGCCGCAAAGCGCGCCGCGAGATCGCGGCGCCGCGCGGCGACCAGCGAAACCACAATCGGCACGACGAAGAGGACGGCCGTCATCTTCGTCAACGCCGCCAGCGCACACGCGCCCGCCGCACCAACGAGCCGCCACGAACGGGGCTCGGACACGGCGCCCTGGGCCAGCGCCGCGCCGACGAGGGCCAGGGCCGCGGCCAGATAGTCGGCGCGGAGATCCGTGCAGTAGCGCTGGAAGAGAACGGTCGCCCAGAGCGTCCCCGCCAGCGGCCACGCCAGCCGCCGCGGCACATCCGCCACACGAAGGGCTGCACACAGCGCCGCGGCCGCGGCCACCACACTTCCCTGCATGAGCGCGATGCCCGAGGCGACGAGATCGACGTGCCACCGAATCAGCAGCGCGTGCAGGAGGAACAGCAGGGGCATGTAGCGCGTGCCCCCGTAGCCGTCCGGCCCCAGCAAGGGCCGATAGAACACGCCGTGCGCGGCATCCCACGCGAGCGCAGCCCAGACGTGGCTCGTCACGCCGTCGAAGAAGCTGCCGGGCCAATACCACCACATCACGCGCGCGGCGCCGACCAGTCCCACTGCGACCAGCGTCCAGAGTGCCGCAACCAGAGAGCCTCTGTCCCGCATGTGCCGGGCGCAAGCCTACCCCAGAAGACTTCCGGACGGGGCGGCCGCCGCCCGCCAGGGCAGCAAGGCTGTAATCGCTGGCTGGAACGACTACAATCGACCTGTATTGGCATCACCTGGACACATGCTCAGGGCCCGGGTCGCCGCCGGCGCACGCGGGCGCATCATGCGGGCGCTCGTGCTGGCCGCGACGCTCTCGGCCGCCGCCCCCGCGGCCAGTCAGGACCTGCGGGTCGCGGCCGCCGCGGACCTGCAAGCGGTGCTGCCGGCCATTGCCGCGCGATTCGAGCAGGAGACCGGACGACGCGCCGTCGCAACGTTCGGATCGTCGGGGAATTTCTTCGCGCAGCTGCAGAACGGAGCGCCCTTCGATGTCTTCCTGTCGGCGGACATCGACTACCCCCGCCGCCTCGAAGCGGACGGATTGACGGCGCCCGGCACGCTGCGTGTCTATGCCTCAGGCAAACTCGTCGTGTGGGCGCGCACCGGAGGGGTGGACGTCAGCCGGGGGTTGGCAGCGCTCGCCGGACCGGCCGTCCGCCAGATCGCCATCGCCAATCCTGCCCACGCTCCTTACGGCCGCGCCGCCGTCGCCGCGCTGCGCCACGAGGGGCTGTACGAGCGGGTGCAGGCCAAACTGGTTCTCGGCGAGAACATCTCGCAGGCCGCGCAGTTCGCCCAGTCCGGCAACGTGGACGCGGGCATCATCGCGCTCTCGCTCGCGCTCGCACCCGCCATGAAGGACACGGGTTCGTACATCGACATCCCTGACTCGTTCTATCCCGCAATCGTACAGGCGGCCGTCGTGATGCAATCGACGCGTCAGCGCGACCTCGCCACGCTCTTCGTGGACTTTCTGTCACGCCCCGCCATCGTCCAGCTGCTGCAATCGTCGGGATTTGCACGGCCGCCGGTGTCCGCCACAGCAAAATAGGGCGCCCATGGATTGGACCGCCATCATCCTGAGCGTGCGGCTCGCGGCCATCGTCGGCCTCTGCCTGCTCGCCATCGGGCTCCCCATCGCCTACTGGATCGCGTTCTCCCGCTGGCGCTGGAAGTTCCTGGTGGAAGCGCTCGTCGCGCTTCCGCTCGTGCTGCCGCCGACCGTGCTGGGCTTCTACGTGCTCGTGGGCATCGGCTCGCGGAGCCCCCTCGGGCGTGCCTGGACAGCATGGACCGGACACGGCCTGGCGTTCACATTCGAGGCGCTCGTCCTCGCATCGATCCTCTACAGCCTGCCGTTTGCCGTGCAGCCCATGGCGGCCGCGTTCGCACAGGTGGACCCCAGCCTCATCGAGGCGTCCTCCATTCTCGGCGCGTCGCGGGTGCGGACCTTCTTTCGCGTCATCCTGCCGCTCGCCTTCAACGGCGTGGTGGCGGGCGCGGTCTTGAGCTTCGCCCATACCATCGGCGAATTCGGTGTGGTGTTGATGGTCGGCGGCAATCTGCCCGGCATCACCCGTACGGTGTCGATTGCGATCTACGACGACGTCCAGGCCCTCGACTACCAGGCGGCGACCGCAACCGCGCTGCTGCTGCTGGTCTTTTCCTTCGTGGTGCTCTCGTGCGTCTACGCGCTGACGCGCCGGCCGTGGTCCGTCCCCCCGACGCCATGATGCTCACGGCAGCGCTCAGCAAACGCCTCGCCGGCGCCTTCAGCCTCGACGTCGATCTCTCCGTGGCCGCCGGCATCACGATGGTCGTCGGCGCGTCCGGCGCCGGCAAGACCACGCTGCTCCGCTGCCTGGCAGGCCTGCTGCGGCCCGATTCGGGACGTGTCGCGATCGGCGGCCGGACGCTCTTCGACGCGGCAGAGGGCGTGGACGTGCCGGTGCAGCACCGGCGCATCGGCTACGTCTTCCAGCACCTGGCGCTGTTCCCGCACCTCACCGTCGAGGCGAACCTGCACTACGGCCTGGCGCACCTCGATGCCCGCGCGCGAGGGATGCGGACCGGCGCGGTCGCGGAATCCTTCCGGATTGCGCACCTGCTCGGCCGCAAGCCCCGAGACATCTCCGGCGGCGAGCGGCAGCGGGCGGCCCTGGCCCGGTCGCTCGTGACCGATCCCACGCTCCTGCTGCTCGACGAACCACTGTCGGCGCTCGACTACGCCACGCAGTCGCACATCATCGCCGACCTGCGCAATTGGAACGAGGCACGCGGCATTCCGATTCTGTACGTCACGCACGCGCACCGCGAAGTGTTCGCGCTCGGCGAACGGGTCGTGGTGCTCGAGGCCGGCCGCATCCTGACCGAAGGCACACCGGCGGAGGTTCTCGACGCCCCGGTGCACGAGCCACTCGCGCAGTCGGCCGGCTTCGAGAATCTCTTCGACGCGCAGGTCCTGGCCACGAACACGGAGTCGGGCACGATGCAGGTGCAGCCCGCGGGGGACGGCCCCTCACTCGAGATCCCCTGGTCGGGGGCCGCGGCCGGCGCCACGGTGCGCGTGGCGATCCGGGCCGGCGACATCATCCTCGCGACCGAGTGCCCGCGTGCCATCAGCGCGCGCAACGTCGTGCCGGGAACCGTCCGTTCGGTGGGCCGCGAAGGCCCGGCCACCCGCGTCGGTGTCGATGCGGGACACGTGTTCACGGTGCATGTCACCCCGCAGGCGTGCACGTCGCTCGGGTTGGCCGCCGGACGCCCGGTCTGGCTCGTCATCAAGACCCACTCGTGCCACGTCGTCCGCCCGATGCCGGCGCCCTGACGCGAATCTCCGCGCGACATGCGCGGCCGCGGCGCGCCCCCCTGGAGTGTCAGCGCCATCGCCGGCTGCCCGCCGGCACACGGGGGAGCCGTCACAAACCGTGCTAGAGTACCGTGTCGTTCGAATCTTGCGCCTGCTGTGCTGCCTCTCGAGCGTCACGACCGTTTCGTGACTCGTTCCTCCGGAAGTTCTGCTTCGCTCCAAGACGAAATCGATTCACCCATCCGTAACGGACGGTGAGTTCGTCGCATGCGCGACAGAGAGAGTTCAGAACATCATGGGTCGCAAGCTATACGTCGGCAATCTGCCGTACGACACCGGAGAAACCGATCTGCAGACGCTCTTCGGGCAGGCGGGCAACGTCGAATCCGTCCGTGTCATGCGCGACATGGCCACCGGCCGCGCGCGAGGGTTCGCCTTCGTCGAGATGGCGTCGGACGAGGAAGCCCAGAAGGCTATCCACGATTTCAACGATTACCAGCTCGGGGGACGGGGGCTCACGGTGAACGAAGCCAGGCCGAAGCCCGACGGCGGCGGATTCGGCCGCGGCGGCGACGCGCCACGCCGCCGGTCTGAACCACGCTGGTAATCTAGCGGCAACAACAAGAAGGGGCCGGGACACGCACGTGTCCCGGCCCCTTCTTCTTTGACGTTACTTTGACGTCACTTTCACGTCAACTCTGACGTTCTTCCCTTGACGTTCTTCTCTTGACTTTCTTCCACGGACGTCCGCTTGACAGGCCTCGCGGACGAGGCCCGCTACCGCGGCCGGTTCGGATCCTGGGTCATGCGCTGTTCGGCCATCCACTGGCTGCTCACGACGCCGAGGTCGGCGTGGCGACCCTCCCGTCGTCGTGAAGACCTGACAAGCACGACCATGGCTCCCGCGACAGCGACACCAACGACAATCCAGACTGCTGTCACGAACTCTCCCTTGCCGGATTACGCGGTCCTGACGTTCTCGGCGCGCGGGCCCTTCGGGCCCTGGCCACGCTCGAACGTGACCGACTGACCTTCCCGGAGCTCGGAAAACGAGACGCCGCTGCAGGCGGACTGATGGAAGAAGTACTCCGTGCCATCTCCCGCCGCGATGAACCCGAACCCCTTGTCGCTTACGAGCCGCTTAATCGTTCCGTTCATGCTTGCCATAGCTATCGTCTCCTCGCTGCCGGTCGATCGACGTTGATCAATGCCCGAGTCTTCTCGCGCCGCCGCAGTTTCCGCTTACGGTCCTTTTGAAACCTTGCCCGATCCCCATTCCGCGCAGACATCATGCCTCCGATCGTCACACCAGTTCGTGCCGTATTCGCTGTCGGTCCGTGGCTTGTCAGGATGCGTGGGTCATGCTGGAACGCAGGCGGGCTTGGTTGTGGACGACTCGCCCGAGTATACATGATTCCGCGGCGGCTGAAGCGGCCGGAAAGCCCAGCCGTGGGATGTCATATACTAAGGGTGCGCTTTCCTGAGCCTTGCGGCCGCCCCGGCCTCCAGCCCTCACCAAAGCCTCACGTGGAGGGCACATGATTCATCGTCCGCCGGAATTCAGCGCGTTCGAGTTCGTCGTTGTTTCGGGTCTGCGCGCCGCCCAGCTGATGCGGGGATGCACGCCGCGCATCGAGGGTCTCCACAAGACCATCGTGACCGCCCAGATGGAAGTGGCGACCGGGAAGGTGGTCCAGGCCGCACGCGCCGTCACCGTCGCGGGCGATTGATGCCGGGCCCTCTCCCCAAACCCGGCTTGGCCATGAAGGGACGGATCGTCGAACTGTGGCGGGGCCGCTCTTGCGGATTCATCCGGACAAGCGACGGTCAGACCGTCTTCTTCCACGCGCGGGATTTGGAACGGCTGAAATACAACGACATCAAGGTGTCGCTGGCGGTGGTCTTCGAACTGATCGAAGACGCGGTGAGCGGCCCGCGGGCGGCCCGCATCAGGACGGGCGCGCCGAAGCCGGCGGCGCGCCCCAAGCGGCGAACCGCTAGGCCGGCACCTGCAAGTCCGGCATCGGCGCAGAAGTAAAGAGCCGCCGGCAGGGCTTGGCGATCCAGCGGGCCCACTTCGCCGAGCGATCCACCCGCGCGCTATCGGTCGCGATGCCGGTGTTCGCGTACATCTGCCGGTACAACTTCGAGATGAGCACGAACGCGAGCCGCGACTTCAGCGACTCGACGCAGTGCGCGCGCTGCCAGATGTTCGACCAGCTGTAGAAGCGGTCCCACGCGCCCTGCGTCCCCTGGCGGATGTCCTCGGCGGACATCGAGGGGTGCGGGGTGAACACTTTCGGACGCTGTCCCTGCGGAATCAGCCAATGGCGGGTCACGGGCTGCCCCGCGATCCGCGTCATGTCCGACGCCATCTTCTTTTCCCATTCGGCAAAATCGTTCGTGCCCGGGAACGGCGTGAGCATGACGAACTGCGCGAACGTCAGGTCCGCCCGTTCGGCAACGGCGACCGTGGCGTCAAACGTGGCGGCGCGGTCGCTCGGCAGACCGAAGATGAACGAGCCGAGCACATGCACGCCGTGCCGCCGGAACGCCCGCAGGCGATCGACGAGCTCCTCGCCGGCCTCGTTGAAGCCCTTGTGCACGTCCTTCAGGCCTTCGGGCGTCACCGCCTCGACCCCCACCAGGGCGCCCTTGATGCGCGCGTTCTTCATCGCGGTCAGGAACTCCGGGTCCTCGGCCGCTTCCATCGTGATCTGGGTGAAGAACACCATGTCGTCGGGCAGCTGCGCCAGACGCGCCATCAACTGGAAGCGCTCGTCGCGGATCTTGCGCAGGGTTTCGTACTGCGTCTTGTCGGACCGCCGCTGGGCCTGCGCGAGGTCTGTCAACGTCACCGGGTAGAAGTTGTCGTCAGCAAGGGCGATGAAGCGAAAGCCCAGGCGCCGCAGCTGAACGATCTCCTCGACGACGACGTCGCCCACGCGCTGCCTGGGACGCTGGCCGTCGGTTTTCCAGACCGAACAGAACGAGCAATGCTTGGGGCAGCCTCGGACCGTCTGGACCGACGCCCACATGTAGCTGTTGGGCGGCGTCAGATCCCATCGCGCCGGCCGCAGGTCCTCGGGTTCGACCCGACCGCCTTCGTAGATGGGCTGCATCCGGCC
>JBEQUD010000378.1:0-2768 GCA_040349235.1 Acidobacteriota bacterium | reverse complement strand
GCGGTGTCGATGGTTGGATGCCGCCAGGGTCAGACGGTTGCGGGCGGCGCGTTCAGATGGCGACCGAGCAGGGTGGAGAGGGCTTGGCGTGCCCGGTGCAGCCGCACCTTGACGGCGGTCGGCGTCATGCCGAGCATGCTGCCGACTTCCTGCGTCGTCAGTTCCTCGATGTCGCGCAGAACGAGCACCGTGCGGTAGTTGTCCGGGAGCTGATCGATGCACGCCCGCACGGTCCGGCACGTCTCCTTCTGTTCCAGCAGTCGATCTGCCGGCGCCGCCCAGTCCGAGAACTGCTCGACGTGGTGGCCGTCTTCGAGAAACGATGGCAGGAGGGTCTCGATGGATTCTTCCGGCTTGCGGCGGCGCGACCGGAGCTTCATGAGCGCGGTGTTGACCACGATGCGATGGAGCCACGTGGAGAGCTGCGCCGTCCCCTCGAACTGCGCGAGCGCGCGGAAGGCGTTCAGATACGCCGACTGCACGATGTCCTGGGCGTCCGACTCGTTGCGCGTGAAGCGGCGCGCGACGGCCAGCAGGCGGGCGCCGAACACGCGCACCAGCGTTTCGAAGGCCCGTTCGTCCCCCGCCCGCAGCGAGGCCAGCAGGGCGGTCTCATCAATGGATTCCCGCAGGCCGAGGCCGGCGCATCCGGGGCCCGTGGGGGACGGCGTCTGGACGCGTTCATCGGCGAACATCGATCACCTCTTTGAGTTGCGCCTTCGCAAAGGCGGAGCAGTTCGTCAACACCACCCGGCGGCTTTCGAGATCGTGGAGGAGGGCGACACCGTTTGCGTCGATGAAGGAGATTTCGGCGAGATCGAGCACGAGGCGACGCCTGTCAGCATGCTCGCCCATGGCGTCCTCGCACGCGCGGCGGAGTTCGTCGATCCATTGGCCACGGACTTGGCCTTCGAGCCGGAGAACCACGGTGCCGGCTTCCACGAGGTCGTGAGAGATGCGAAGCATGTCGCTGTGTATATAGGCAACGGCAATGCCGACCACATCGCAAGGGCCGCACGCCATCGATCCTTAATAACCACAACGACTTAGCAGTGCGTGGCGCGAACGGCTGGCGGGGGCCGCGACATGTCGTGCCTGGCGGCCACCGGTGGTCGTGGGGGGGGGCGGTCGTGGCTACGAAATGCCGTGGCGGGTTCGGCTGATGCGCAGCTTCTTCATCCGGCTGCGCAGCGTGTTCGGGTGCAGACCGAGGATGGCCGCGGCGCCCGTCGGGCCTTCGACGACGCCGTGCGTCTGCTGCAGGACGCTCTCGATGTGGCGCCGTTCGGCCTCGTGCAGCGGCAGCAGGCTCGCGTCGGCGGGTGGGATGTCCCCTGTTCTGGCCCCGGCCCCGGCGGCGGTCCCGGCCGGGCGGCTGTTCGCGGTGGGGAGCACTTCGGCGTCGAGCTCGAGGAGCGGGCCTCGGGACAGGACGACGGCGCGCTCGACGATATTCTGCAGTTCGCGCACGTTGCCCGGCCAAGGATATTGCGTCAGGCGCTCCATCGTGGCGCGGCTGACCCCGTCCAGGCGCCGCCCGAACTTCTTCGCGAAGCGCGTGAGGAAATAAGCGACCAGGAGGGGGATGTCCGACGGCCGTTCCCGCAGCGGCGGCACGGTCAGCGGCACCACGTTCAGCCGGAAGAACAGATCGGCGCGGAAACGACCCGCCTTCACCTCCGCGGCGAGGTCGCGATTGGTCGCGGCGATGATCCGCACGTCCACGGTGGTCGTGCGGCTGCTCCCCACGGGTTCGAACTCCTGCTCCTGGAGCACCCGGAGCAGCTTGACCTGCGTGTCGAGCGGGAGCTCGCCGATCTCGTCCAGGAACAGCGTGCCCCCGTCCGCCAGCTCGAAGCGCCCCACACGGCGATCGATGGCGCCGGTGAACGCCCCCTTCACGTGTCCGAACAGCTCGCTCTCGAGGAGCGCGGCCGGGACGGCGCCGCAGTTCACCTTGACGAGCGGCCGCTGCCGCCGGCGGCCGCTGTTGTGCAGAGCACGCGCGATCAGCTCCTTTCCCGAGCCGGTCTCGCCGTAGACCAGCACGGTCGCGTCCGTGCCCGCCACGCGCTCAACCTTCTGGAGCAGCGCGACGATCGCCGGGCTGTTGCCGACGATCTCCTCGAAGTTGTGCTCCTGCCGGATCTCTTCCTGCAGGTACACGTTCTCGGCATGCAGCCGGTTCTTCAGGCGCTCGACCTCGTCGAGGGCGGCGCGCAGCCGCTCGGAGGCCTGCTCGCGCTCGAGTTCGACGCCCGCTCGGGCCGCAAACGTCTGCATCACCGAGACCCAGAGCGGGTCGTCCGTCATCGGCTTGTCATCGACGAGCACCATGTGCCCGATGACGCGTCCCGAGGCGCTCCACAACGGCACCCCGAGGTAGCTCTGGGCGCCAAACTGTTTCAGGAAGGGATTGGTCGGGAAGTACTGCTGCACGTCGTGCGTGTAGAGGCACGTCTCGCCCCCGGTGACCTTCATGCACGGGGTGTTGGCGACGTCGTACTCGAAGTTCGCCCTGGGCTCGTGGTCCATCCAGAGCGCGCGCGACCGCGCACGGTTGTTCTCGAGGCACTCGGCGACGTAGACGCGGCGCACGCGCAGGGCGCGGGCGAGGTGCCGGACGAGCGACGCGAAGAACGCCGTGCCGGTCACGGCTGCCGTGCCCTCCGTGATGGCGCGCAGCAGCTCTTCGGCGCGTGTGCCGCAGGCGCCAGATGCGGCGGCCGACGCATGCATGCGGCTCAATTCGAGCTGCGCGACGACCT
>JBEQUD010000356.1:0-3331 GCA_040349235.1 Acidobacteriota bacterium | reverse complement strand
GTGACCCAGATGCCGCCCTGTTCGAGCCACGCGGGCACGTCGGTGCGGTAGGTCGGCAGCATGCTGACGGAGAACCCTCCGTATCCATAGAGCATGGTCGGATGGCTGCCGTCGAGCGCCATCCCCTTCCGCCACGTGAGGAACAACGGCACGCGCGTGCCGTCCTTGGACGGCGCGAAGAGCGCCCTGGTCTCGTAGAGATCGACATCCACCGCCGGCCGCGCCACTTCGAACGGACGCGGCGTCTTCGACGCCAGATCGTACGAGAAGACCGTGGTCGGAAAAAGCGGAGAGCTGAACGCGTAGAACAGTTCGCCGTCGTCCTGGCGCCCGCCAAGGCCCGCAATCGTGCCGGTGCCCGGCAGGGCGACCTCGCCGAGCGGCGTGCCATCGACGCCGAACGTCGAGACGCGGCTCTGGACGTCCGCCAAGTACTGGATGACGATGCGATTGCCCACGAACAGCACGCTCTCGATGGCATCCCGGGTTTCGGCGACGACGGTCCGCCACCGCGCCCGCTCCGGATGGCGGACATCCAGCGCAACGACCGCGCGGTTGGGCGCGTCGCGGTCCGTCCGCAGGTACAGCACCGGGCCGGCGTTGCCGAACACCGCGAATTCGGCCCCGTCCTGCTCGACGAGGGGCGTCACCACCGCGCCGACATTGGGCGCCGCCGGATCGCCCAGGTCCGCGTAGTACAGGCGGTTCGTGTTCTCGGCGCCTCGCGCGAGCGAGACGATCAGGTAGCGGCCGTCCTCGGTGACCGCGCCGCCGAGGAACCACGTCGGCAGATCGGGCCGCGCGTAGACGAGCGTGTCGGCCGCTTGGGCGGTGCCCACGCGGTGATAGTAGAGCGCGTGGTTCGCGAGGGCGGCCTCGAGGACCTTTCCCTTCGGGGGTTCCGGATACCGCGAGTAGAAGAAGCCCCGGCCGTCGTTGGTCCAGGCGATCGCCGAAAACCGGACCCGCCGGACTTCGTCGGCGAGGTCCGTGCCCTCGTCCACGCGCCGCACGCGGACGGTCCGCCAGTCGGCTCCGCCCTCCGACAGCGCGTAGGCCACGAGGCGGCCGTCACGCGAGGGCTCCCACTGCGTGAGCGATACGGAGCCATCCGGCGACAACTGATTCGGATCGAGCACCACCCGCGCCGGGGCGTTCAGCGTGTCGCGGACGTAGAGCGGTGCCTGACGTTCAAGGCCGCTGTTCTTCTGGTAGAAATACCGGCCGCCTTCCTTCACCGGCAGCGTCACCTTGGGGTAGTCCCACAGCGCGGCGATGCGGCGCTCGAAATGCGCCCGCAGGGGGAGCGTGGCGAGGTAGCTGGACGTCACCTGGTTCTGGGCGGCCACCCACTCGGCGACGTCCTTCGAGTCGAGATCCTCCATCCATCGGTAGGGATCCGCGACGCGCGTGCCGAAGTAGTCATCGACGACATCCCCCTTTTGCGATGGTGGATACGACAGCCTGGGTGCCAGGGCGGCCTGCAGCACGATCGCGACGACGAGGCAACTGGCAGCTGTGGCGAGCATCGTACCTACTCCCCTCTTGTGTCGGGCGGCGCCTGGGGAGCGAAGCTCCCCAGGGCGTCCGCCTCGGACTCGAACGACTCGATGACGCCGTTCAAGCCCGTGGCGAGCAGAACCGCACGGACGCGTCCGGCGACCCCGCAGAGCTTGAGCACGGCCCCTGCCCGTTGCGCCGCGACGAACCCCCGGACCAGGTCGCCAATCCCGAGGCTGTCGATGTAAGGGACATACGCGAGGTTGACGAGAATCTTCGTCCGCCCATGGCCGAGCGCCTGCCGGATGGCATCGACGGCCAGCTTCGAGTCGTCGAGGGTCGTCACGCGACCGCGTACGTCGAGGACGATGACGTCCCCGACGGCGCGTTCGCTGATCTCTGTCCAGTACATCCCTGCGGTCCCGACCGGGCGTTCGGTGGGCGTCTAGCGCGCCGCGCGCACGCTGTCGGCGAGGCGGTGCACGCCGTCCTCGACCTCGGTCGGCGTCAGCGCGCAGAACGGCAGGCGGAGGAAGCGTTCGCCGCCGCCCTCGGGGAAGAACGCCAGACCGTCCGCCAGGTTCAAACCGCGCTGGCTGGCCTGGGCGCGGACCGCTGTCGAGGTGACGCCGGCCGGCAAGGTGACGGAGATGAAGAACCCCCCGTCGGGGCGCGTGGCCTGCGCGTCGGGCATGTACTTGTCGATGCCCGCGATGCACGCGTCCAGCCGCGGCGCGTAGAGCGCCTTCAAGCGCTCGATCTGCGGCGGCAGGAGCCCGCGGCGGCACCACTCGTAGGTGATGCCCTGGGCGAGATACCCGGGAGAAATATACGTGTCCTCGGCGACCTTCGCGAGCTTCGCGAGCACGCCGGCCTGGCCGATCATGAACCCGGTGCGAACGCCCGGGGCGATGAGCTTCGTGAACGAGCTCATGTGCAACGTGCGGTCGGGAGCCAGCGAGAACAGGGTCGGTTCCTCGACGCCACGATAGCGGAGCAGCCGGTATGGGGCGTCTTCGACGAGGAGGAACCCGTACTGGGCGGCGAGCTCCACGATGCGGCGCCGCTTCGCCCCCGAACACGTGGACCCGCCGGGGTTCTGGAAGTCGGGGATGATGTAGAAGAACGTGGGCACCTGGGTCGCGAGCGCCCGCTCGAGCGCCGCGATATCCGGCCCATCGGCCTCCACCGGAATGCCGACAATCTTCGCACCGTGGCGGCGCAACAGCCCGAGCGTGCGATCGTAGGTCGGGGCTTCCGTGAACACCACGTCCCCGGGTTTCAGCATCTGCAGACAGAGGAACTCAATCAGCTGCAGCGAACCATTGCCGGTCAGGACCTGATCTGCCTTGACGCCCTGCCATTCGGCCAGCCACTCGCGGAGCGGCTGAAAGCCGAGCGCCGGTCCGTACTGCAAAACAGCGGACCCGTGCGACCGGAGGATGGCGGTGGCGGCGTCGATCAGCTCGTCGGTGGGAAATGAATCGTTCGCAGGGACACCCCGCGTGAAGTTGATAGTCTGCATCCGGCAATTGTACCGGGCCTGGGGCGTTCTGGCACCCTGGCCGCTCTAGGCGGGTGATGCGTCGGCCGGCACGCCGTCGAAGAAGTCCACGACCCCGGTCTCGAGCGAGTACTCGGCACCCACGACCAAGAGGCCCTCGTCCCGAATCAGCTGTTCGAGAATGGCCGACCCGTGACGGAGATGGTTGGCGGACACGCGGATGTTCTGGCGAACCGCCTGCGTCACGAACGTCTCCGTGTCATGCGCCAGGCCGCTCGCCATCAACCCCTCGACCGACGGCCGGACGCGCTCCACAATCGCCCCGAT
>JBEQUD010000354.1:0-4800 GCA_040349235.1 Acidobacteriota bacterium | reverse complement strand
GTCCCCCTCGGGCAGAAGGCCGCCCCACGCGTGTGTTAACGTGTATGACGCGTTCCCGCACGGGCACGATCGCATTGGAGATTCGCATGCAGCGTTTTCTGAGTGGGTGCGGCGCGGCGCTGGCCATGGCCGTCTGCCTGAACACGGCGATGTCCTTCGCGCAGGCGGTGCCGGAGCCGGTCGCGGCGCACATTGCCGCCGCCCGGGCCGCAGGCGGTGCGCTGTGGCCCGCCGCGATCGACCAGATGTGCGGGCCGCGCGAAAAAAGCCCCGGTCCCGTACAGCCCCGTCCGCCGGAGCCCGCGTCGCCGCCTCCGGCGCCTGCCCGCGAGTCCTGGTATCGCGCGCCCGCACAAGTCTTCGACAACCTGTACGTCCTCGCCACCAAGAGCGCGAACGGCGGCGTGTCCGCATGGGCGATCAAGACGTCTGCCGGCATCATCCTGATTGACGCCACCTACGACTACAGCGTCGAGGCGATCGTCGATGACGGCCTGCGCGCGCTCGGCCTCAATCCGGCTGACATCAAGGCGGTGTTCGTCACGCACAACCACCGCGACCATGTCGGGGGCGCCCGCTATCTCCAGGATCGATACCAGCCACATATCTACCTGGCGGCCGCCGACTGGGACATCGTGCGGAAACAGAACCCGACCGACGATCCGAGCAAGCCGCCCGTGCCACGGCGCGACCTTGATGCGACCGACGGCCAACGCTACACGCTCGGAGACACCACGATTTCCGTCTACGTGACGCCGGGCCATACGCCGGGCACGCTGTCGTTTCTGATCCCGGTGACGATCAAAGGCGTCTCCCACCTCGCCGCGTTCTGGGGCGGGACCGGCATCAGCCGTCAGACCGGTGCGGCCGATCTGGCGCTGCATAGCGCCTCCGCGAAGCGGCTGGACGGGATTGCCGCACAGGCGAAGGCCGACATCCTGCTGTCCAACCACGACGGCTTCAGCGAATACTTCAAGCGCCTCGACGCGAGCCGGGCGAATCCGGGCGCGCCGAATCCGTTTGTCGTCGGCACCGACGGCGTCAGCCGGTTGTTGCAGGCGGTGCAGCACTGCAGCCAGGCCAACATCGCCGCGCTGCAAGCGTCGGCGCAACCCGGCGGCACGTATCTGTCCAGCGCACTGCCGTCTCCGCCCGCGCGCGAACCGTCGTGGGCGTTTCAAGTCATTGGCGGCAAGGCAGCCGACCCGCAGTCCGGCACGCTTCCCGGCAGCAGGCTCACGTACACGATGGAACAGATCGACGATCTGTTGAACCCGCCCGATTGGTTTCCGGATACGCATCCCCCCGCCCCTCCGGTTGTGCAGAAGGGGCACGGCCCGGCGCTCGCTTGTGGCTCGTGCCACTTGATGAGCGGGCTCGGGCATCCCGAATCGTCCGGCCTGACCGGGTTGACGGCCGATTACATCGTGCGGCAGATGGTGGATTTCAAGAGCGGCGCGCGACGGGACATCGCGCGGATGAACGGGATTGCCAGCGCCCTGACGGACGACGAGGTGCGCCAGGCGGCGGCCTGGTTCGCGTCGCTGCCGACCAGGCGCTTCGTGCGCGTCGTGGAAGCCGAGCGCGTGCCGCAGACGTTCGTCGGGCAGGGACGGATGCGATTTGCGCAGCCGGGCGGCGCCATGGAGCCCATCGGCGCGCGGATCATCACGCTGCCCGAGGACCAGGACAACGCCCGCTTGCGCCATCCCCACTCGGGCTTCGTGGCCTATGTGCCCCCGGGCAGTATCGAGAAGGGCAAGGCGCTCGCCGAGGGCGGCAACGGCAAGACGGTTGCGTGCGCGTTGTGCCACGGCCCGGAGCTGCGTGGCGGGCGCACGGCGCCGAACCTCAGAAACGTGCACCCGATTTATACGGCGCGCCAGCTGTATATCTTCAAGGACCACACCCGCGCCGGCACGTCGGCCGCCGCGATGGACAAGGTGGTCGCGGCATTGACCGACGACGACGTTATCGCGGTCTCCGCCTATCTCGGCTCGCTGGAACCCTAGAACCCATCTCATAAATGGGGCCTGCATTCGGCCGGCGATGCATCCCGTCTAGCGGCGTTGCTCCTCCGTCAAATACTCCCGGTATTCTCCGTCGTCGCGCCTGGCCAGCCGGGCGCCTCGCCGCCCTCGGTGCCACGCCCCCATTTATGAGATGGGTTCTAGCCGCGACCGGCCCGCATCGCGCACGCGGACGAGCACTGGCCCTCGACGACGCCCTCGGGCGGCGAAAGGGCGTCCTTTCGTCCTACGGTGTGCGAGAGATCCTGTAGATCGTGCCGTCGGTGATCGAGACGACGTAAAGAGCGCCGTCGGGGCCCTGCACGATGTCGGTTGCGGTCCCGAAGCCCGAGCCGACGGTCAGCGTCTCGCTTTCGGTCCCGTCGAACTTGGTCGGCGTGAACAGATTGTCGGCGACCCGATCGGCAAGACGCGGATCGGCAGACACATCCACGTGCAGGCGATCGGGAGTCAACTTGAAGCGATAGAGGCTGCCGCCGTTGTTCCCGACCTGCTGAAACGATCGTGAGGATCCGATCCACAGCGTGCCGTTGTATTCGGGGCCGAGCGCGTTGCCGCTGACGAAGGCCGCGCCGGACGGCCCGCTCTCGTATCTCCAACTGAAGTCCGGATCGACGTACGTCGCCCCAGGCAGCATGAACATCCGCGAAAGCGCCAGCGTCCCGCTGTACGCGGCGCGAGTCGGCGGATAGCGCACCTGTTGGAGGTTGCCGCCGAACTGCGTCGTCTCGATCGCTTTCCAGTTGGCCATGCGGCTGATCGGGCCTGCCAACTGCACCCAACCGCCGTTCATGCCCGGCACGATGCGGTTCAGCTCCGAGTAGGCGTCGTCGGCGTTCTCCGTCTCCCACAGAGCGCCGCTCGCCGGGTCGAACGCCATGCCAAACCCATTGCGGTGACCGTAGGAATAAATCTTCTGAATATTGGCGCCGACCTGTCCGCCGATGGCGGAGCCGGTTGCGAAGAACGGGTTGTCAGGGGGTGCGCTGCCGTCGGTGTTGAGTCGCAGGATGACGCCAGAGAGGTGCGCGTTGTCCGGGGCGGGACCGCCAAACAGGTCGTCCGGACCTGCCTGAAGAAATGGACCATTCGGCAGATTCTGCAGCCATCCGCGCCGGCCCTGGTCGCCCATGAAGAGGTACAACTTGCGGTCGGGGCCGAATCGGACCACGCCGCCGTTGTGGTTGCCGTTCTCGGCGGGGTTGTTCGTGCCCGGATGGCCGGGGACTTCCACGTTGTCCGTCTGCCGCGAGCGCAGCGTAATCAGGTTGCGGTCGAAGGTCAGCTGCGTTCCATTCCACAAGTAGCGATCAAGCCGGTTGCCAAGCAGGTTCACATCGGCGATCGCCGAGGAATCGGCGCCGGTGCTGCTCTCCGTCCAGCGGATGTAGACGAACGGTGTGGTCGGGAACGCCGGATCCAGTGCCATGCTGAGCAGTCCGCGTTCCGAGTTCGAATTGACGGCAAGATCCAGGACAGGCGCCGCCTGGACGACGCCAGCGATCACTCGCTTGACCTGTCCGGACGCCTTTTCGAGAACGAAGTAGTCGTCAGCGGTCAGGAACACGATCGCGATGGGTTGGCTCAGTCCGGAGAGGGCGGTCGTGACTTGGAGATGTGGATCGAGCATCGCAACAGGAACCGTGTCCGCCGTCACAACGCGCGGTTGAATCAAGGCCGCGCCAGCGACGGCGGCACACGTGAGGGCCGAGGCCATCGTGGCGAACTTCGTGGTGCGTCTATGCATCAGTGTCTCCTACGGTAAGGCGATGGGGGCTTACGCGCGGCGACGGCGCAACACGAGCCAGGCGAGGCCGCTGCCAAGCAGCAGCATCGACGCCGGTTCAGGGACGGCGGCGGGCGTGGTCGGGGCGTCCTGGATACTGACGGCGTCAACGCCGACGACCAGGGGGGCGACGTTATCGACGGCGACGAAGCGCAGGCGAAGCGTCTGCCCAACGTTCGCGGCGAAGATCGCGCTGAGGTCGAACGTCAACGGCGTGTAACCCGAGACGTCCGGATCGCCCGCCTGCGTCTGGAACAGGTTCAGAAGGACATCGCCGGGTGCCGTGGTGAACGGATCGGTGCCGCCCCTCAGGATATCGACTCTCGCCTGTTGATTGAGGGCCGGTGTCGAGAAGTCCAGTGACGATTGTGACGTGAAGAACGCGACGTTCGGATCATCGAGATCGACGGCCTGGTTCTGAATGTAGAGCTGAAATGCCAGCGCGCCCGTCGCGGCGGTGACCGCGAAGTCCTGGTAGAGTGCGTGCGAACCGGGCCCTCCGGAATCCTTCATGGCCGACGAAAGCCCGACCGGGGGGGCCGGAACGGGAAAGCCATTGACGGGACTCGTGGTCCCGGATTGGAAAAAGAAAGTGCCGTCGCTGCCGAGTTGATCGACGCGCGTCCAGCCGGCCAAACCTGACTCAAAACTGCCGTTCGTAATCGAGGTCGCCGATGCGAAGCGTGGCGTGCCGAGGCTGACGCCGAACACCACCGCACACACCCATGCATACTGCTTCTTCATACTGGAACTCCTGAGGCCGATGTCGCAAACCGCCGGCCGCCAATAGTTCCGCGGACAGGTGGACTGTGTACGGGTGCCGAGGTTCAAGCAAATCGAGGGCCATTCAATGAAGCCCTGGGCAAGGGCTCGAAGCGCACATTGAGCCCCGAATGTTCGACGCAACGGCGTCTGAAGTCTGAGTAATGCCGGTTATCTTCTGGGCCCCTCGCTCACGCGCGAGTGGAGTTCGCTCCTGTTCTT
>JBEQUD010000341.1:0-8919 GCA_040349235.1 Acidobacteriota bacterium | reverse complement strand
CTCGCTCGTGCTCGGCGCCCCGGTGCTGGCACGAGCCGAGGGCGGACTGTCGGCCCGCATCACGTCCCCACTCGGGCGCACCGGGACGCCCGGCGCCGTGCGCATCGTGGCCCGGGTGGACGTTCCCCCCGGCGTCACGCTCGGGCCGGTGCGTTTCTTCGTGGACGACATGCTCATTCATGTCGATGACGACGGGGCGCCGTACGCCGCCGAGTGGGTGGACGACAACCCCTTCGAACGCCGCGAGATTGCCGTCGAGGTCGAGGACAGCGCCGGACACACGGCCCGTGACCGCGTGGTGCTCGACCCCTTCGAGGTCACCGACAAGACCGACGTGTTCAGCGTGCTGCTCGAGGCGGCCGTGCGCGATAAGACGGGCCGATTCATCCCCGGCCTCGATCGGCGCCACTTCACGCTCGCCGAAGACGGCGCCGTGCAGCAGCCGGATCTCGTCAAGCAGGAGGCCGTGCCCGCGACGTTCGCCCTGCTCGTGGACAGCAGCCAGAGCATGTCGCGGCGCATCGACTTCGTGCGCCAGGCGGCGGCGCGGCTGGTCGCGTACCTGGGCCCGCTCGATCGGGCAATCGTGGCGCCGTTCACGCGCGACCTGGCGGCCATCACGGGGCCGACCAACGACCGCGACACGGTCATGGGCGCCATCGGCACGATCCAGGCAAAAGGCGGCACGGCCATCTTCGACTGTTTGATCCAGCTCGCGACGCGCATCGGGGAGGTCGAGGGCCGGCGCGTGGCCATCCTCATCACCGATGGATACGACGAGAACAGCACGGCGACGTTCGAAGAGGCGGTGGAGGCCGTCAAGAAGGCACAGCTGACGGTCTACGTCGTCGGCATCGGCGGCGTCGCCGGCATCTCGCTCCGCGGCGAGCGGCAGTTGCGCCAGCTCGTCACCGAGACCGGCGGCCGGGTGTTCTTCCCCCCGCGCCTCGAGGACCTCGCGGCAGTCTACGACCAGCTGGCCCTCGACGCCCAGAACCGGTACTTCCTGTCCTACACACCGACGAACCAGCAGCAGGACGAGAGCTGGCGGCGGGTATCCATCACGGCTAAGTCCATCGACGGCGACTTCGTCGTCACGACCCGCGACGGGTATTTCGCCCCCAAGGCGCCCCCGGTGCGTCCCTCGATCGAGTTCACGGTGACCGATCGCGACCAGCGCTACATCGACGTGACGCGCGACGACTTGGTCGTGCTCGAGGACGGGGTCGAGCAGACCGTGGACCGCTTTCAGATTGCCGTCGATCCCGTGCAGATCGTGCTGACCCTCGACGAGAGCGGCAGCATGCGGAAGGCTGTCGATGAGATGAAGGCCGCCGCCCGCGAGTTCGTGCAGGCGCTCGAGCCCCGGGATCCCGTGGCGCTCATCACGTTCTCCGACCACGTCCTGTTCGCGCACGATCTCGCGACGAACCGCCAGTGGAGCTTCGACGCGATCGACAAGTACCAGGCGCTCGGGGGCACGGCGCTCTACGACGCGCTCTACGATTCCATCATGCGGCTCAAGTTCGTGCAGGGCCGGCGCGCGGTCGTCGTGCTGACCGATGGCCGCGACGAAGACAACCCGGGCACCGGCCCTGGCAGCGTGCACGTGCTGGACGATGTCATCGCGCGCGCGAAGGAGGTCGATACAGCGATCTACGCAATCGGGCTCGGTCCGAAAGTCGATCGCCCGCTACTCGAGCGCCTGGCGCAGATTTCGGGCGGCGCGGCGTACTTCCCGGCCAGCGCCGCCGAGCTGACGGAACAATATCGCGGCATCGTCGAGAATCTGCGCCGGCGCTACGTGCTCGGCTACGCCTCTTCCAACCCCAAGCGCAATGGCGCCTGGCGCGCCGTCGAGATCCGTCCGCGGGCGGGCACGCTGCAGGTGCACAGCCGCGGCGGCTATTTCGCGCCGGATCGCTGACCGTGCGCAGGGCTGCGCTGCGCGAAGGTCGCACATCTGCGCGCCCTTTCCCCACCGGCTGGAACAAGCGCGGGCATCCCGCGGGGCAACGGCCGGTCTGCGAGTAAAGAAGAATGGAGGCGATGCCGAATACGTATGCATGGAAGCGCATGCGCTCGCGACACCACCGGACCCGGTTGCCGGCCGTGGGCGCACGCCCGGCCGATCGCGGCGCGCAGAGCACGGGCAGGCGCTGGTCGAATTCGCGGTCATGCTCCCGGTGATGCTCACCATCATGGTGGGCATTGCGCAGTACGGCATCGCCTTCAACAACTACTTGATGCTCACCGACGCGGTGCGCGTCGGCGCGCGCCAGCTCGCCACCATCCGCGGCCAGAGCGCCAACCCCTGTCTGACGGCCGCCAACAAGGTGAAGTCATCGGCCTTCAACCTCACGTCGTCGAGTGTCAACGTCTCGATTGTCGTCAACGGAACGACCTACTCCACGGGCACCTGCGCGAACACGACCCTGACCTCGGGAACGGATGTGACGGTGACCGCCACCTATCCGTGCCAGATCAGGATCATGGGAACGACGTTTGCGCCCAACTGCACGCTCAGGTCGCAGACCACCAGCCGCGTCGAATGAGTGCACCCAGCCCGCCCCTGACCGACCGCGCGCGCCATCAACAGCGGGGGCAGGCCCTCGTGTTGATGGCTGTGGCGATCGTCGGGCTGCTCGGGCTCGCGGCGTTCTCGATTGACGTCGGCTCGGTTCTGCGGGCGCGCAGCGACCTGCAGGCCTCGTCCGACGCAGCCGCGACCGCTGGCAGCATGCTCTTGCCGGACGGGGCGCAGGCCGTCTCGACCGCCAATTCCTACAGCGGTATCTCCGGCGCCAAGAACGCCCACACGAACCTGCCGAACGTGTCGATGGCAAGCGGATATCCACTGCTGAAGTGCCTGAGCAGCACCGGTCTGGCCTGCACGGGCGTCAACGGATCGACCCCCGCCAACGCGGTAGTCGTCCGGCAGCAGGTCAACGTGCCGCTGTATTTCGCCCGTGTGCTCGGACGGAGCACGATGCGCATCACCGCCACCGCCACCGCCGGCATGCGGGGCGGCGTCCCGCACCCTCTCGACATCATGCTCGTGCTCGACACGACAGGCTCGATGAACAATGCCTGTTCGGGTGCCGTCCCTGGCGTGAGCAACCCGACCAAGCTCGATTGCGCCATGGCCGGCGTCCGCGCGCTGCTGTCATCGCTCTGGCCCTGCCCGCAGAGCCTCGCCAACTGCGGCGCGGTGACCAACGGAAACGTCAGCAACCCGGTGGACAAGGTGGGGCTGATGATCTTCCCCGGATTGAAGTCGGCCACGCCAGTGTCCAAGGAGCTCGACTGCTCGAACAATCTGACCACGTCAGATGTCGCCGCGTACAACGCCTCGCCTGTCTATTTGATTGTGCCGCTCGTGAGCGACTACCGCATCTCCGACACGGCGAGCGCCTTGAACGGCGCGAACTCGAACCTCGTCAAGGCCGTGGACTGGACCGACGGAAACACGTGCGCGAGCTCGGCGTACGGCGTGGAATCCCCGGGCGGCGTCGGCACGTACTTCGCGGCCGCCATCACGGCGGCGAAGGCCAACCTCGTCGCCAACGGCCGTAGCGACGCGCAGGACGTCATCATCCTGCTGAGCGACGGCGACGCAAGTGCCGGCACCGGGGGCTCGAACCAATGCCGCGGTGCGATCACGGCGGCCCAAACCGCGGCGACGAACAACACCTGGGTCTATTCGATCGCATACGGGGCGCAGAACTCTGGCTGCTCGACCGATTCCCCTTCCATCTCGCCACTTGCGACGATGCAGGCCATCGCCAACAGCCCCGGCCGTCTTCCCGATTCCACGAAGTTCTACAACCAGCCGACGTTCGCCAGCCTGACCTCGATCTTCCAGCAGATCGCCATCGATCTCACCACCACGCGGCTCCTGGACGACAATACGCCCTGACCACTGCCCGCAGCCCGGCTGGTGCCCGTGTCCGCCGCGGCGGCACGCGCTCGCGTATGGACACACCCTCGCCCCTCTCCCTCACCGCCGGCCGATTGACCGCCTGGCTCGCGATGGCCGTCGTGTGCACGCGCGCCGTCGTGGACCCCGATCTGTGGGGACATCTGAGATTCGGCCTCGACGTGCTGGCGAGCGGCCGTCTGTCGGCGCTGGATCCGTACTCCTTCACCCAGGACGTTGCCTGGATCAACCACGAGTGGTTGAGCGAGGTGATCTTCGGACTCGCCTACCGCATCGGTGGGGTGCCCGGGCTGGTGGCGCTCAAGTGCGCGGTGGTGGCCGCGGCGTGCGCGGTGACGGCCGTGGTCGTGCGCCCTGCGGAACCGACGGCCCGGTGGTGGCTGCTCGCCGGCGCGGCGGTGGCGGCGGCGCCCGCAGCCATGACCATTCGTCCCCAGATCTGGACCATCCTGGGCATCGCCTTCGTGTGCTGGGCACTGCCCCGCCGTGAACGATGGGTGTGGCTGCCCCCCGTGTTCGCGCTGTGGGCGAACATGCACGGCGGGTGGATTGTCGGGGTGGGCGTCGCGGGCCTCTGGCTGGCCGGCCGCGTGCTCGACACGCGGGGCCTGCGCGCGGTCCTTCCCGAGGCCGGCGCACTCGGTGCCGCGGTCGCGGCTACCCTGGCCAACCCGTACGGCTGGCGGCTGTGGGCGTTTCTGCTGGCCACCGTGCGGACGTCCCGAGACATCACGGAGTGGCGCCCCCTCTGGCAGCAGGACGACTGGTCGAACTTGCTCGTCTGGGTCGTCGTCACCGCCGGCGTCGTCAGAACGACGGTGGGCAGACGCCGCGCCAGGATATCGTGGGCGGCGGCTCTCCCCATCGCGTGGCTGGCCGTCATGAGCCTGCTCGTCACGCGTCTTCTCCCGATCTTCGGCCTCGTGGCCGTTTGCAACTTGGCGCACGCGTGGCAGTCCGGCGCGTCCGTCCAGCCCGCCCGACCGCGCCCCGCCGGTCTCGCGTTGGTCGATGTGTCGATCGTCGCGGTGGTGTGCGGCTTCTTGCTGCTCGAGCCGTCGCGGTGCCTGCGCATCGAGGGCCCATGGACCCCTGACCTCGACGCGGCAAGCGCATTGGCCTCGACGACGGCAGCCGGGCGGCTCGTGCTGCCCTTCGACTGGGGTGAGTACGCGATCTGGCACTGGGGCCCACGACTGCGCGTCTCCATGGACGGCCGACGCGAGACGGTGTACACCGACGAGATGGTCCGCACCCAGAGCGCGGTCAGCCACGGCCTCGGCGAGGGGGTGGCCTTTCTTGCGCGCACGAGACCGGAGTACGTGTGGCTGCCGGTGGCGACCGCGGCAGCGAGCCGGACGTGGTTGGAGAGTCACGGATACCGCGTGGATGTCGAGACGCGCCGCTCGTTCATTGCCACGCGCGGCGATCTGCCCGCGCTCCGGCCGGGTCCCGCCCTGTCGGGATGTTTTCCGTGAAGCGCTGGGCAGAAGGCGTCGGCGTCGCGACCGCCGCTCTCGCGGCGGCCTTTGCGGCGACACCGCGCGTGTTCGCGCTCGATGACGCCTACATCGCGCTCCACAGTGCCCGCGTGGTCATCGCGGGCCACGATGCCGTCTTCGGCACGCCGGCCCTCACCGGAGTGACGAGCCCCGCTTACGTCGCGCTCCTCGTCGCCCTGCTCCGTCTGGGCGTCTCCGACGCGCAGGCCTTGCGCACGGCCACGGCTCTGGGCTTGGCCGCCTACATTGGCGGGGTCTGGACACTGGCCGCCGTCGCCGGGGTTCGATCCTACTGGTCGCGCGCCGCCGTGACGGTGGTGGCCGTCGCCGCCGGGCTGGGCGTCATCAACGCCACCAATGGCCTCGAGACGGGCTGGGCCATGGCCGTGATCGGCTGGCTGATCGCCGCGACGGTCGCGCGCAATCTTCCGGCGGTCGGCCTTCTCGCAGGCGTGCTGCCATGTCTCCGCCCAGATCTTCTGCCGGCAGCCGTGCTGCTCGCGCTGTCGTCTGTCTGGCGACGCGATTGGCGTACGCGTCTCGCGCTGGCCGGCCTCGCCCTGGCAACCGCGGCGCCGTTTCTGGCCTGGCTGCACGGAAGCACCGGCGCATGGATTCCGGAAACCATGCGGGCGAAGCGTCTCTTCTATGCGGAGGGCTGCCTTCCCGTGCTCGTCAAGAGTGGGCTGTTCGTCCATCGGCTGGGGCTGTCGGTGGCCAGCCTTGGGTTGCTGGCCCTCGGCGTGCTGGAACTGCCGCGGGACCGAACGGGACGCATCGGCCTGCTCGCCGCAGGTATCAGCCTGGCGGCCTATTGGGCGGCGTTCCCAACGGCCCTGACCTACAGCTACTGCCGGTACTTCTATCCCATCGCCGTGCCGTGGTGCTGCTGGGGCATCGCGCGCCTCGTGGTGCGCTGCCCGCGACCGCTCGTCGGGCCAGGACTCGCGGGCGCCGTCGTCGCAACCCTCGTGCTCCTGTCTGCATCGTGGCCCGAGCAGGCGCCGTTCTACCAAGAGGCCGCAGCGACCGCGGACTGGATCGACGCGCACGTCCCGAAGGGGGATGTCGTGCTCGTGCACGACGCCGGCGTGATTTCCGAGCGCGGCCATCGGCGTGCCGTGGACATGGTGGGGCTCAAGACGCCGGGGAGCATCGATGCGCATGCCCGGTGGACCTGGCCGAGTTGTGGCGCGGAGCGCGGGCTGGCGATCGGTGCGATCGCACGCACGTCGGGTGCGTCCTTTTTGATACTCGATCCCTCCTGGGAACGGACGTTCAACGTCACGGAAGGATTGGTATCCCAGGGCATACAGATTGAGCTCGTCAGACGACCCGATCGGGAAACGGGTTACTCGATCTATCGCCTTCAGCTCTCTAGGGGGCACTAAGACCAAGGGCGCAGTACGGCTGGGACAAACGGCATATTTACAACCGGGGACACGGGCACTAGTCTTCGTGCGACACAAATGTTGGCTACTGCGGTTCGTCCGAGGTCCTGATGCCTGAAAGCAACACGCCTGTTCCCCAGTGGTGGCTCTATCACGAGGGACACGTACTCGCGGGCGCGCTCGTCGCACAGGGCGACACCGGGGCCGAAGCCCAGATTCTCCTCGACGGCGCACGGCTCTACGGGAGCCGGCACGCCACACGGGCCGGTGCCGAACAGGAACTTTCGAGACTCCGCGGCCAATGCACGCGCGACGGCTGGATCGACGCCGTCTAAGGACCAGCGCAGCAAGAGAAGGACGAGGCTCCGATGCCCATTCAACTACTCTGTCCGTATTGTCAGACACCCGCGCGGCTGCTGTCGGTCCTCAGTTCGGTCTCGCAGACCGACTTCTACGCCTGCGACAGCTGCGCCAAAGTGTCGGAGCGATCGAAAGGGGATACGGGCAGCCCCGTGGCCATTTCGGCGCGCCACTCCCCGATCCCCGCGGCGCCGCTCGTGCCCGTCGGCGCGCTGGCGCAGCCCGCCGCCGTTGTGCCGCTGCAGCGCTGGAGGCGGCAGCTGTAACCGCTCGTTCGCGCTAGTATCACGCTGTTGACAACGGAGGCGGCCGTCGCCGCGGGTGTGACCGGGCGGCCCGCAAGCCAGCTCAGGGCCGATCGCAACGAGTCGCGCCTGGCCGAGCGGGTCATCGCCGTCGCCCGCGCCCTGCTGACGATGGCGGCCATGCTCGTCTTCCGTCTCGACCCTCCCGAACCATCGCGCTACACAACCGCCGTCACCGGCGTGCTGTTCGCCTACCTCGCTCTGGCCATCATCGTCCTCATCTATTTGCTGCGGGCCCAGCACATCCCCCGGGGATTTCCGCTGTTCGCGCAAGCGGCCGACGTGGGGTTTGCCGGCTTCCTCACGTTATCCACCGCGGGTCCGAGCAGCCCGGCGTTCACCCTCCTCCTCTATCCCCTCCTGGCGGCCGCCTATCGCTGGGGATTCCGGGAGGTGATGATGACGGCGATCGTCGTCGATGTCCTCATGGGCATCGAGGCGTTCGTGCTCGGCGAGGCGCGCTTCGAGCTGAACATGTTCGCGCTGCGGACGATCTACGTGGTCGCGATGGGCGCGGCCGTCGGGTTCATGGCCGAAAGCGAGAAGCGCCTCCGCTTCGAATCGCGCGGCCTGTCGATGGTGCTCGCGCACGCCGGCCATCGGGGCACGCTGGACGAGACGATGGCGCTCGTGCTCGCCGCCGTCCGGACGATCTTCGGCGCCACCACCGTGATGATGGTCGTCCAGGAACAGGAGGCCGGCAGCGCGTGGCTGTGGACCACGGACGCCGGGCCGGAAGACGGCCACGCACCGCGCGCCCAGCCGCTCGGGACGGCGCTGACCGACAGCTATCTCTTCCCCGGGCCGGGCGTCGCGTGGCATACCGTCGCGATGCCGTGGCGGGGCCGGGGCGGCCGGTTCTCGGCGGTCGCGGTCGATGCGCGCGACGAGCGCATCCAGGTGCCGGCCATGTCCATCCCAGACGCCTTCACCGCCGCGCACCCGTGCCGGAGCCTGCTCGTCGTGTCCGCAGCGCTGAGCGACGAGTGGACGGGCCGGTTGCTCGTGGTGAATCCAGCGCCGGGCGTCCCCCGCGAGCAGAGCGTCCGATTTGGGATGCGGCTGGCGGCACAGGTTTCGCCGGCCGTCTACGGCCAGTACTTGATGCGGCGCCTGCGCACCCGGGCGGGCGCGCTCGAGCGGGCCCGCATCGCGCGCGAGCTCCATGACGGCGTCACGCAGTCGCTCATCGGACTCGAGATGGAGATCGTGGTGCTGCATCGGCGCGCCGTGACCCAGGTGCCGCAGATGGCGGACGACCTCGCGCGCGTGCACGGGATTGTGCGCAACGAAATCATCACCGTCCGGGAACTCATGGAAGGCGTGCGGGTGGGCGAAGTGGCGGCGGAGGACATGCTGGACCACCTGCGGGAAGTCGTCAACCGGTTTGGGCGCTATACCGGTATTGCCGCCCGGTTCGA
>JBEQUD010000286.1:0-5609 GCA_040349235.1 Acidobacteriota bacterium | reverse complement strand
CCCTGCAGCCGTTCGACCTCCTGCCGGGTGATCAGATTCTCGCGGCCGAGCGTCCGGGCCACGAGGCTGATCTTGGCGAAGTGCTCGATGGTTTCCATCTTGTAGTAGGCCGCCATCACGTCCGGGCCCACGGTGAGCGCGCCGTGGTTGGCGAGCAGCATCCCGTCGTGCGCCTTGATGTATTTCCCGACGGCCTGCGGAAGTTCTGACGTGGACGGCGTCGCATATTCCGCGATGGGAATGCTGCCGAGCGTCGTCAACACCTCGGCCAGGACGGCCCGGTCCAGTGCAATGCCTGCGACCGCAAAGCCCGTTGCGGTTGGGGGATGCGCGTGCACGACCGCGCGGACGTCCGGCCGCTGGCGATAGACCTCGAGGTGCATCAGCATCTCGGTGGACGGATCGCGGTCGCCCTCGAGCTTTTTGCCGTCCAGGTCCGTGATGCACATCATGTCCGGCGTCATGAACCCTTTGCAGACGCTCTTGGGGGTCATGAGCAGACGATCGGCGCCGAGGCGCACGCTGATGTTGCCGGCGTTCGAGTCCGTGTACTCGCGGGCGTACATACGCCGCCCGACCTCGACGATGTCAGCCCTGAGCGCCGATTCGACGCTCATGCCGTCCGCCCGTGGGCGCGGGCGGCCCGGTCGGCGCGCGCGGGCGGGTGGGCGCGGTAGCTGTCACGGCACGCGGTCGAGCAGAAGAACACCTGATGCGCCCCCTCGGACAAGACGACAGCGCGGCCCGGCAGCACGTGCGTGCCGCAGACAGGATCGCGCACCATCTTTCCCCCGCGCACGGTCCCACCCGACGCGGCACGGCCCGGCGCGGCATCGCCGCGTGTGGCCGAGGGGCGCGGACCGCGAGGCTGCCCAGAAAGGCCGTCCATCACGCCTTCAACGATGCGCCAGACGGCGCGAGCGACGACCGCCGAGACGACGAGCCAGAGCAAGTCCTGGAGCATCACGCACCAGGCTTCTGCGCCCCGCCGCCGATGCCCTTGTGTGCCGAGGCCAGGCTGTCGAGCGCGCGCTTGGCAGCCTGGCCCTCGGGACTGTCCGGCGCCACGTCGAGCACCTGCTGCCAGGCCGTGGTGGCCCCTTCGAGATCCTGCTTGCCGAACGCTTTGACGATGCCCAGGTTCAAGAGCGTCTTGGCGTGCTTGGGGTCGATCTCGAGCGACGCCGCCAGCTGCGCGATCGCCTTGTCCGGCTGGTTCGTGTAGTAGTATCAGACGCCCAGGTCGGTGCTGATGTTGTCGTCCTTCGGGTTGAGCGCCAGCGCCTCCTGGTACCAATGAATCGCGTCATCGTACCGCTCGGCGTCGAAGTAGAGGTTCGCCAGGTCGGCGCGCGGCTTCGGGTTGGCCGTATCGCGCGCGGCCACGGTCTTGAGCGCGTTGACCTGGGCCTCGTCGAGCACCGCCGCGCGCGTTTCCGCGGGCGCGGCGGCGGCGGCGGTCGGCGGCGCGGCCACCGGGGTCCGCAGGTTCGCCTGCTGGGTGCCGATGACCCAGCCGGCAATGAGGCCGAAGGCGATGCCGGCCACACCGAACGCTACCGCGTCAGTCTTCATGGGAGCTGTCAATCATAGCAGCGGCCGCGGAGCCGCGTCCAAAGCCAGGCCCCGGCGCCGGCTGGCGCCGGCCGCCCGCACGATCACCCGTGCAGGACACGCAAGTACTCGCCGACGACGACCGGAAGACCGACAAACAGCGCGCGCGACACGATCGCGTGCCCAATCGACACCTCGTCCAGAAACGGCAGCGTCCGGAACAGGACCAGGTTCTGGAGGTCGAGGTCGTGGCCGGCGTTGACGCCGAGCCCCAGCGCATGCGCGAGACGCGCCGCGTCGATGTAGCGGGCCATGGACGCGCGTGCCGGCTCGGGCCCCGCCTCGAAGGCCCGGGCGAACGGTTCGGTGTACAACTCCACCCGCTCGGCCCCCGCCGCCGCGGCCCACCGCACCGGATCCGGCTCCGCGTCCACGAACAGGCTGACGCGAACGCCGAGCGCCTTGAGCCGCGCAACGACGGCCGGAACCCGGTCGCTCGCGGGGCCTGGCCGCCACCCGGCCTGGCTCGTGATCTCCCCAGGGGCGACAGGCACGAGCGTGCACTGCGCGGGCCGCACCTCCTCCACGAGGGCGAGGAGATCGTCGCGAGGATCGCCTTCGATGTTGAACTCGACCGCCGGCGCCCGCGCCCGCAGAAGGCGGGCGACCACGCGGACATCGTCCGGGGTGATGTGGCGCTCGTCCGCGCGCGGATGCACCGTGATGCCTTCGGCCCCGGCAGCCAGGCACACGTCCACGGCGTCCACGACGCTCGGGACGGCGCCCCCGCGCGAATTGCGCAGCGTCGCCACCTTGTTGACGTTGACGGACAGGCGAATCATGAGGGGTGCCTGCGTCCGGCGCGGCTACCCGAGGTGGGCCTGGACGACGTCCGCGATTTCCTGTGCCCAGGCACCGATTTCGGCCTCGTCCTCGCCTTCAATCATGACGCGGAGCAGCGGTTCGGTGCCTGAATAGCGGACGAGCAGCCGGCCCCGGCCGGCCATCCGTGCCTGCACGCGGTCCATCGCGGCGGCGACGGCGGGGACCGTCGCGAGGTCGGCCCGCTCGCGAATCCGGACGTTCAGCAGGACCTGTGGATACACCGTCAGGTCGGCCGCCAGTTCCGAGAGCGGCCGTCCCGTCATGGCCATCACCCGCAAGACGTTCAGGGCCGTGCACAGCCCGTCACCGGTGAACAGATACTCGGAGAAGATGACGTGCCCGGACTGCTCGCCGCCGAGCGAGAGGCCCCGTGCGAGCATCTCCTCCATCACGTACTTGTCGCCCACGGCGCTGCGCACCAGTTCTATGCCGCGTGCACGGAGTGCCAGATCGAGCCCGATATTGCTCATGACGGTCGCCGCCACGGCCCCGCCCTTCAGGCGAGCCTCGCGCTGCAGCTGCCCGGCGCACATCGGCAGCACGGCGTCGCCGCTGACCACCTTCCCCCGCTCGTCCACGAAGATGGCCCGGTCGCCGACGCCATCGAACGCGACACCCAGACGGCACCCGTGCTCGAGGACGGTTCGCGCGAGCACCTGCGGGTGGGTCGATCCGCAGTCGAGATTGATGTTGCGGCCGCTCGGCTCGTTCGCCACGACCGTCGTCGCAAAGCCCAGGTCCGCGAACAGCGCGGGCGCAACGGTCGTGGTCGCGCCGTTGGCGCAGTCGATGGCCACCGGCAGCCCGCGCAGGAGCGGTGCCTCTGGAAACACGGCGCGGAGATGTTCGAGATAGGCCCCCACCAGATCGACATGGGGCACGCGGCCCGGCTCGCCGCCGCTCGTGTGCCAGGAGGGATCCGCGACGATGTCCTCCACCGCCCGCTCGACGCGTTCGGTGAACTTCTCGCCGCCGCCCGAGAAAACTTTGATGCCGTTGTCCGCGAAGGGGTTGTGCGAGGCGGAAATCACGACGCCCGCGTCGTAGCCCTCGGTTCGCGTCAGGTAGGCCACGGCGGGCGTGGGCACGACGCCCGCGCTCGTCACCGTCGCACCCTCGCCAGACGCGCCGTGCGCGAGCTCCGCTTCGATCCAGGGGCCGGACTCGCGCGTGTCGCGCCCAATCAGGAAGCGTGGTCGGGGCGACGCGCCAGCCCCGCTCCGCAGCCCGCGGACAAGGGCCGCCCCGAGACGTCGGACCGTCGGCGGATCGAGAGGATAGGTTCCAGCCGCGCCGCGGACACCGTCGGTGCCGAAGAGGCGGGTGGGCAGGATTTCAGTCTTGGGCACGTTGACTTGGCTTCTCGGGAAAAAGAATGGTTCACGGCTCGGATCGAGGTTTCGGTACGACCTGCACGGTGACCACGGCCGACATCGGCGTCGCCAGACGCACCAGCGGATCGGCGGTGCCCACCGTCACCACCTCGTGCACGATCGCCGTGGCCCCGGCCAACGCGATCGGCTCGGTCGTCGCGGCCGTGGCACGCGCGACGGCGCTCTTCGGGCCCACGACCTCGACGGTCGGCGGCTCGACCCCCACGGAGCCGACGGTGTAGCCGGCGGCCGGCCGGCCGTCGAGCGCGGGGACAATCGGCAGCCGCTTCGACGCCGTCACCTCGAACACCAGCGCCACGGTCGGCGGTGTGACCTGCAACACCTCGACGCCGGCGGGCGCCCGCACCTGATCCTGCGTGAGGTGGAACAGGCGCTGGCCGGGCCGCGCGCCCCTGACGTCCAGGACCGTGACGATGTCGCCAGGCGTCACGCGGCCCAGCGTACCAGATGCGCCGCGAACGCGCACGTCCACGGTCGCCGGCAGCTCGCCGAGCAGTTCGAGGCCCTCGGGTACTTGCTGCAATTCGAACGGCACGCGCAGCCCACGCTCGACTGTTTCCTCCCCCGCGATCACCAGCCACAGGAGCGCGGCGAGCGCGACGGAGAGGAGCTTCAGCCCGAAGTGCCGGAACGGCCATATGGTGCGAATCTTCATGCGCGCCCCGACATCTCCGGCACGCGCGCGTCGCGCCGCGGAGACCCCGCGCGGCGCTGCAGGACCAGCGAGCGCAGGCGCGCGCGCAGGCCGTCCGCATCGAAACCGCGCTCGATCTGGCCGTCCACCACCACCGAGATGAGCCCACTTTCCTCGGAGACGACGATGGCGACCGCGTCGTTTTCCTCCGTCAGCCCGATGGCCGCGCGGTGCCGCGAGCCGAGCTCTTTGCTCAACTTCGGGTTGACCGTCAGCGGGAGGAAACACGCGGCCGCCGCCACGCGGTCGTTGAGCACGATCACCGCGCCGTCATGCAGCGGAGAGGACGTCTGGAAAATGCTGAGCAGCAGATCGTAGGTCAGGACCGCGTCGAGCGGAATCCCGCCCTCGATGTAGTTCCGCAGGCCGATCTGCCGTTCAATCGCCACGATGGCGCCCGTGCGCTGCGCCGCGAGCATGCTGGCCGCGACGACCAGCTCCTCGATCGATTCCTCGGCCGACTCCACCTTCGCGAAATAGCGGAAGAACGGCGCGCGGCCCAAGTGCGCCAGTGCCCGCCTGATGTCGGACTGGAAGAGCACGATGCCGACCAGCACGATGTAGCCGGCGATATTGCGGAGGAGGAAGTTGATGGTCTCGAGATGGCTCCACCGCGACAGATAGAACAGGCCCAGGATCACGCCGCCGCCAAACGCCATCTGCACGGCGCGGGTGCCGCGAATGAGCTTGAGGACCTCATAGATCAGCACCGACAACAGCGCGATGTCGGCAAGGTCCCACCAGCCGATGGGCGGACGACTGAGAAACGCGGCAAGGCCTGTCATCGTCCGTCCACTACCCGTGGCCTTCCTGCGGCATCCCGTGCAGGCGGATCTGTTCGGTCACGCGGACGACTTGCGCCATCTCCGCCACCGCGTGGACGCGCACGATGTGCGCCCCGCCGAGCACGGCGGCCGCGACCGCCGCGGCGGTGCCCCAGTCGCGCTCGAGCGCCGGCCGACCGCCGACCGCGTCGCGTAGAAAGGACTTGCGGGACGGCCCGACGAGCAGCGGACGCCCCATTGCGGCCGCGAATTCCGCCAGCCGCGCCAGCACGGCGTAGCTGTGGGCTGCCTGCTTGG
>JBEQUD010000336.1:0-4643 GCA_040349235.1 Acidobacteriota bacterium | reverse complement strand
TTCTCGCGGCCGCCACGACCGTCCATCTGCTGCTCCTTCGGGCTGCGACGTGGAAGCCGAAGCCCCGGATCGCCGTCTCCATCGCGACGGTGATCGTGGTGATCGCGTCACCCCTCGGCGGCCAGGTCGGAGACGCGCTCGCTCAGTTCCGGGGCGAAGCTGCAGCCAATGCGCAGAGTCAACGTGATTTTCGCCAACAGCTCGATGACGGAATCGACGCGCTGTCCGGTGGCGCTCAGGCGGTGGTCCTCGCCGACAGTTCGCGAGACTATGAGCGCTCGCTGTCGCTGTCTGAGTTCTTGACCTACTACGGGAACTCCCCGTCCGTGTTCCTGCGCGTCGTCGCCCCTCGGGACTCGACGGTCAGCGACCAGGACCGGAGCCTGCTCGCCCAACTGGCTCAGATCTCGGCTGACGGCGACGCCGCCATCTCGGGGATTCGCCCGATCGCGGAGCTGGACGCCACGGCTCCCACTGTCTGCTTCGCCTTCGTACCGAGCCCGCACTCGACACCGGGATGCGACGAGTTGCGGATCATCGGCTAGTCGGCCGGCTCGTCACTGCGCGACGGTTGTCGAGACGATGGCCGGATCCTGTGACGCGGCTGGTGCCGCGCGATTCCAGGCGTAGAGGGCGAGTGACGCGTACAGCAGTCCGAAGAGAACAGAGCCCAGCACCCAGATCACCATGGGGGATGGCGCGGCTGGCCACCACCACTCGATGCGCTGGTTCAGGTTGAGGCCGAGCGTGTCGTCGCCGGTGATGTACCGGCGCATATTGACGAAGAGGGCCAGGGAGTTCGTGAGGGTCATCACGCCGGCCGTGATCGGGATCGCCAGACGTGGTACGAACGCGGATCGACCCGTGAACAAGACGGCCACCCCACCAAAGATGATGATCAACGGCATCAGGTAACGGGGTTGAACGTACCCTCCCACGACCGCGTTGCTCTGCGTCAGGATCTCAGAGGGAATCACGAACAGCAAGGCCGTGATCCCGGCCATCACGAGCGCAGTCCTGCGGTCCCTGGTGCGCAGATTGAGCGCGACGGCTCCGACGAAGATGGCGAATCCTGCCACCCAGACGACATTCGGGATGGGAGTGTCGAGCCAGCCGAGCCCGTAATGCCCGAAGACGCCGACCCACAGGTCCGGCGCCTGCGTCAAGTTGTAGATGAAGAGGCCGATCCAGGTCAGCCCATGAGGAGGTTCGCCGGTCAGGCCGTTGGTGACGGCCCCCGACTGCGACGCCGACAGGTAGAAGGCGGCGGAGACGATCGCGAGGAGCACAGGAAGGCTCGCGTGGATCAGGTACGCGCGTTCACGGCGGAAGGTCAGGAACAGCGCAATCGCCACGGCGCAGATCGACCAGATGGCAGCGTCGGCACGGGCTCCGGCGCCCATCACGGTGGCGACCACCGCGACGATCGCCAAACCGACCCGCCGCCTGCCGACGGTCTCCATGAAGCCCACCAGAGTGATCCAGAGCACGGTTGCGGAGGCGATCGCCCACGAACTCGGGTTGGTCGAGGGAATGAGGAACACACCGAGCGGGACGATCGTCAGCGCAGCACCGACCAGGAGGGGAGTGCGTCGGCGTAGCGGGAGCAGGAGGTAGGCGGCCGTCACCAGGGCGACGTAGAGAAGCGCGTTGAACACGCGCATGAGAATGACGGCGATATCGATGTTTTCGCCGGCGAAGATGCTGTTGACGAAGTAGAAGACCGGCGGGTAGAGCCCCGTGAAGTTGCCGCGATCGGTCGAGACGGTCACATCGGGATGCGTGCCGAAGTCGGCCCCCTGGCAGCTCGCGCTCTTCGTGGCGTCGTGGGCGTAGCAGGGGCTGGCGGTCAGTTCTTGCGGCACCGTGGCCTGGTCGGCCTTCGCGCCGGGTTCGCACAGCCCGCCGCGGTCGCCGAGGCCGCACCAGATGCTCACCAGATGAAAATCGTCGTCGGGGCTGGCGCCCACCGGCGAGGCCAGGGCCCAGGCGCTCAAGCTCGCCAAGGCAAGCAGGGGTACAACGATGACGCCGGGGATCCGGGCGCGGAGCAACTTCCAGAGGCGGCGGATCTGCATGGTCCAAACTCTATCCGAGGGGTCACGAGCCCGGATCCGGGTAGGGTCGGGGTGTGACGGAAGCGCCAACGGTCTCGGTCGCGATGGCTACATACAACGGCGCGAAGTACCTCAGGGCGCAGTTGGAGTCGATCCTCGGACAGACCCATCCGGTCGCCGAACTGGTGATCTCGGACGACGGGTCGACGGACGGAACGCTGGATGTTGCCTGCTCGGTTCTTTCAGAATCCACGGCATCGGCGCTCGCCGTGACGATCATCGACGGCCGGCCGGCAGGCGGCGTGACGGCCAACTTCGAGCGCGCGATCTCGCGCACGACGCACCCGGTCGTCGTGCTGAGCGATCAGGACGACATCTGGGAACCCGACCGCGTCGCCGTGACCCTCGAGGGTCTCGACCGTCGGTCTGGAACGCTGCTCGTTCATGGCGACGCTCGGCTGATCGACGACAACGGTCGTGACCTTGGCCGGCTTTTCGACACTCTCGGGCTGTCTCGCGCGGAGCGCGACCGAATCCGATCTGGGTGTGCATTCGATCTGCTGATGCGCCGAAACGTCGTGACCGGTGCAACCGTCGGATTCCGGCGTGAACTCTTCGATCGCGCACGCCCGTTTCCGTCGAGTTGGGTGCACGACGAATGGTTGGCAATGGTCGCGGCGGCCGCTGACGGCGTCGACCTGATCGATCGTCCCCTGATCAACTACCGTCAGCACGACAGCAACGAGATCGGCGCGGGGAGGGTCGGCTGGGCCGACAGGTTGGAACGGCTGACAAGCCAGGGTCGAGCTCGCAATCGACGACTGCTCGATCGTGCGAAGGCGCTGAGCCAGTGGGTGGAACAGGATCCCGATCGTGTCACCCTGGAGCGACGACAAGCCGTGCGTCAGAAGGTGGAGCACGAACGAGTTCGAGAGCGACTTCCTCGAAGGCGTCTGCCTCGACTGCCGGTCGTCGTCGCCGAGGCACGGACCGGACGCTACGCGCGGTTCGGCCGTGGCGTCGCGGACGTGGTGCGCGACCTCGTCCAACCGCTCGATGACTCAGCTGGGCCGTGATCGGCTCGGGCGCGGCGCGGCCTGCGCCTCTTCGAGCTGCCGCAGGCGCAGATCTTGCAGGGCGACCTTCTCGGCAAGAACACGCGCCTTGCTCTCGAGCACCGTCACTTCGGCGCTGTGCTGGAGACAGACGAGGAACAACAGGGCGATGCTGACGAAGAAGACCAGGTTGGTGGGGACGGCGATGCCCACCAGGCGTGCGGCCCAGGCCAGGATCTGCGGAAAGATCCCCACGATCAGGGCAATGACCCCGGCGACGAGCCAGAGGGCGGCATGCCGCTCCCGGAGTCGGCGCCGGCGCAGCATCTCGATCACGACGACCAGCACCAGCAGCGCCGCGACGATTCCGAAGATGTAGCTGGCCACATTCACGATGGCTCTCCCTCGCTGCGATACGTCGATCGGGGTCGGATCAGCGCGAACACCAGAGCGAGGCTCGCTCGCGCCAGGTACGCGGCCGATTTGAAGGGGTCGTGAGAGGGGACACCGCCCGCACGGGGGCGCATCGCCACCGGAACCTGGCAGATTCTCAATCCTGACCTGCTGGCGATCACGAGACTCTCGATGGTGTCACCCAGGTATTCGGCGGGGTAGTGCCGTGCGAAGAGCTGGATCGCCCGGGGTCCGGACAACCGGAAGCCGGAGGTCGTGTCGGTCAGCTTGGCATGCGCGATCGCGCTGATGCTCGCCGCGAAGAGCCTCATCGCCCAGCGACGTGGACCCCGCGCGGCGTAGTCGCCGGTTCCTGCGAATCGAGCACCGATGACGATGTCGGCCTCGTCGAGTTTCTCGAGCAGCGCCGGAACCTCTGTCGGATCGTGCTGACCGTCGGCGTCGATCTGGATCACGGCCTCGAACCCGTTGTCGAGCGCGTACTGGAACCCGGTGCGCATCGCGCCGCCGACGCCCAGATTGAAGGGAAGGGTGGCCACGAGCGCTCCGGCCTCGCGTGCCGTGGCCGTTGTGCGATCGGCCGAGCCGTCGTCGACCACGAGACAGGTCACGTCGGGAAGCGCACGTGCCACCTCGGCGACGATCGTTGCCACCGACGCCTGTTCGTTGAAGGCGGGCATGACGATCAGGGTGCGGCGCACCGGGGTTGTCATAGTCGAGCTACTTGACGCGCAGGGCATCGACGTGCTGCCGATACCAGTCGTAGGTCGTCGCGATGCCCGCTCGGAGGTCCGTCGAGGCGGACCAGCCGAGGTCGTTGATGCGCGTCACGTCGAGGACCTTCTTCGGCGTGCCATCCGGCTTGCTCGTGTCCTGCCTCAGCTCGCCGTCGTAGCCGACGGTTTCGGCGATCAGTTCCGCGAGAGCGTGGATGGACAGATCGCGACCCACTCCCACGTTGATGGTCTCCGGCGAGTCGTAGTTCTCGAGCAGGAAGAGTGAGGCGCGTGCGAGGTCGTCGACGTAGAGGAACTCCCGTTCCGGTGTCCCGGACCCCCAGATGACGACCTCCGGAGCCCCGTCCAGCTTCGCCTCATGGATGCGCCGCATCAAGGCC
>JBEQUD010000164.1:0-5931 GCA_040349235.1 Acidobacteriota bacterium | reverse complement strand
CGAGGCGACGCGCATCATCAAGGCGACGTGTCCGGGGGTGAAGACGAGCGGCGGCGTGAGCAACCTGTCATTCGCCTTCCGCGGCAACGACATGGTCCGCGAGGCCATCCACTCGGCGTTTCTCTATCACGCCATCAAGGCCGGCCTCGACATGGGCATCGTCAACGCCGGACAGCTCGTGGTCTACGAGGACATTCCCAAGGAACTGCTCGAGCACGTCGAGGACGTCATCTTCAATAGGCGGGCTGACGCGACCGAACGGCTCGTGGAACTGGCCGCGCGGGTGAAGGGCGGCGGGAGCAAGCGCGAAGTCGATCTGTCCTGGCGCGCCGAGCCGGTCGCCAAGCGGCTGGCGCACGCGCTCGTGCACGGCGTCGTGGACTTCATCGAGGTGGACGTCGAAGAGGCGCGCCAGATGCTCCCGCGTCCGCTCGACGTCATCGAAGGTCCGCTGATGGACGGCATGAAGATCGTCGGCGAGCTGTTCGGCGCGGGCAAGATGTTCCTGCCGCAGGTGGTCAAGAGCGCGCGCGCCATGAAGAAGGCCGTCGCGTATCTGCAGCCGTATATGGAGAAGGAGCGGCTCGAGAGGCAGGAAGAGCGGACGCGTCGGCGCGGGCAGGCAGGGCAGGCAGGGCAGGAAGGGCGGGACAGGCTGGAGGCGCTCGAGGACGAGCGCGGCAAAGGCAAGATCGTCCTCGCGACCGTCAAGGGCGACGTCCACGACATCGGCAAGAACATCGTCGGCGTCGTCCTGGGGTGCAACAGCTACGAGGTCGTGGACCTCGGCGTCATGGTGTCCTGCGACCGCATCCTCCAGGCCGCTGTTGACGAGCGCGCGGACATCGTGGGCCTGAGCGGCCTCATCACGCCCTCGCTCGACGAGATGGTCTTCGTCGCGCAGGAAATGGAGCGGCGTCACATGACGCTGCCGCTTATCATCGGTGGCGCGACGACGAGCCCGCAGCACACGGCCGTGAAGATTGCGCCCGAGTACGGCCGTTCGACGGTGCACGTGCTCGATGCGTCGCGCGTGGTGGATGTCGTCGCCAGCCTGCTCAGCGAGGATCGCCGGACCGCGTTCGATGCCGAGAACCGCACCCGCCAGGCGCGCCTCCGCGAGCAGCACGCGGCCAGGCGCGAGCGCCCGCTGCTTTCCTACGAGGCGGCCCTCGGCAACCGCCCGAAGACCGACTGGGCCCGGGCATCGCTCGTCACGCCGGCGTTCTGGGGGCGCCGCGTGCTGGCGGATGTTCCGCTCGACGCCCTTGTCCCGTACATCGACTGGACGTTCTTCTTTGCCGCATGGGAACTGAAGGGCCGCTTCCCGGCGATCTTCGACCATCCGCAGTACGGCGCCGCCGCGCGCGAGCTGTACGACAACGCCCGCGTGCTGCTCGATCGCATCATCGCGGAGAAGCGCATCCGGGCGAGCGCGGTGTACGGGTTCTGGCCGGCGGTCAGCGAGGGCGATGACATCGTGCTCTATGCGGACCCGGGCCTTTCGGGCGAGCTCGTGCGCTTCAACATGCTGCGCCAGCAGGAGGCCATGGCCGACGGGAAACCGAACCTCTCGCTCGCCGATTTCGTTGCGCCGCGCGCCAGTGGACGCGTGGACGCGCTCGGCGCCTTCGCGGTCACGGCCGGGCTCGGCGCGGAGGAGTTCGCCCGCAGCTTCGAGGCGGCGCAGGACGACTACTCCGCGATTCTCGTGAAGGCGCTCGCCGATCGGCTCGCGGAGGCGTTTGCCGGGTACCTGCACGCGAAGGCCCGCCTCGAATCCGGCATCGACGAGCCCTTGACGCCGGAGGCGGTCATCACGGAATCGCACCGCGGCATCCGTCCGGGATTCGGCTACCCGGCGTGCCCGGACCACAGCGAGAAGTTCAAGCTGTTCGACCTGCTGAAGGCGGACGAGGCGGGCATCACGCTGACCGATCACGCGGCGATGTTTCCGGCGGCGAGCGTCAGCGGGTTGTACCTGTCGCATCCCGACGCGCGGTACTTCACCGTTGGCCGTCTGGGTGACGACCAGGTCGCCGGCTACGCACGGAGAAAGGGTCGCTCGCTCGAGGAGGTCGAGCGATGGCTCGGCCCGAACCTGTCCTATCAGCCCATACCGGCGTAGCCGCATCGTCAGGGAGCTTGCGTATGACATCCCACGGTGTGCCTCTCCGCCAGACACTTCTCCTCGAGCACAACGGGGACCCGGCAGTGGGCGTGCCCGCGCGTCTCGCGCTCACGAAGCACCTGCAGCTCGAAGCCTTCATCACGCCGGTTGTGTCCCTGGGTGGCCTGAAAATGTCGTTTTGATCCGCGGCACCCTCTTGCGGGGGCTACGACTCGCCGCCGGTTTCGATCGGACGGGCGGCATCGCTGCACCACTCACTCCACGACCCCGGGTACAGCCGCGCCCCAACCAGCCCCGCGTGCTCGAGGGCCAGCAGGTTGTGGCACGCCGTGACACCCGACCCGCAGTAGCAGATCGCCTGATTCGGCGGTACGGCTCCGAGGTCGGCCGCGAGGGCCGTGCGGAGTTCGGCCGGCGCCTTGAATGTGCCGTCCACGAGATTCGCGAGGTAGAACCGATTGGCGGCGCCCGGGATGTGCCCGGCCACCCTGTCGAGGGGTTCGGTGTCGCCGCGATAGCGCTCCGGCGCGCGGGCATCGACGAGACGCCAGTGGGCGTCGCCAAGGACTGCCGCCACGTCCGCCACCGAGGCGACCATCTGCGGGCGCGGGGCCGGGCGGAATTCGCGCGGCGCACGGTTAGGTACGGCCGTCGAGAGGGGACGCCCTTCCCCACGCCACTTGGCGAGGCCGCCGTCGAGCACCGCCACCGAGTCGTGTCCGAGCCACCGCAGCAGCCACCAGAGCCGGCTTGCGAACATGCCGGTGTCCTGGTCGTAGGCGACCACATCCACGCCCGTTGTAATGCCCAGGCGGCCGAGTGTCTCGGCCAGGGCGTCGATCGCCGGGAGCGGGTGACGACCGTTGCTGCCGGTCTTCGGCCCAGAGAGATCGCGCTCGAGGTCCAAATGCGCGGCATGGTCGATGTGGCCCGCTGTCCACTCCTGTCTGCCCCAGTCTGGTGCCGTCAGCTGGTGTCGGCAGTCCACCAGGACGAGCGCTGGATCGTCCAGACGGGCGCCGAGCGCCGGTGTCGATATCAGAGGCCCCCTGTTCACGCGGCCATTTTCCCACGCCCGGGTTCTTTCCCGACGCCGGGGTTCCGTTGACGGCCGGCACTCGGGCGGCCTGGCCGTGGACGAACTCGGCGCCGGTGCCCCCGCGTCTGCGTCGCAGGTTTGGCCGTGCTTGTAGAATAGGCGACAGTTATGAATGATCCCCAGGCGTCAACCGCGGCCTCCGCGCCGGTTGACTTCATTCGCGCGATGGTGGACGACGCCGTCGCGGCCGGCCGGAACGGCGGACGCGTCTCCACCCGGTTCCCTCCCGAGCCCAACGGCTACCTGCATATCGGACACGCCAAGTCGATCTGCCTGAATTTCGGCATCGCGGAGGAACGCGGCGGAACCTGCAACCTCCGGCTCGACGACACGAACCCCACCAAGGAGGACGTCGAGTTCGTGGACGCCATCAAGGAGGACGTCGCCTGGCTCGGGTTCAAGTGGACGGAACTCCTTTTCGCGTCCGACTACTTCGAGCGCCTGTACGGGTTCGCAGTGCAGCTGATCACGCAGGGGCAGGCGTACGTGGACAGCCTGAGCGCCGACGAGATCCGTGCGTATCGAGGCACGCTCACCGAGCCGGGTCGTAACAGCCCGTACCGGGACCGGCCGGTGGCCGAGAACCTCGACCTCTTCGCGCGGATGCGCCAGGGAGAATTCGCGGACGGCGCGCATGTGCTGCGCGCGAAGATCGACATGGCGTCGCCCAACTTCAACATGCGGGATCCGACGCTCTACCGGATCCGCCACGCGACGCATCACCGCACGGGGGATGCCTGGTGTATCTACCCGATGTACGACTTCGCGCACCCGCTGTCCGACGCCATCGAGCGGATTACGCACTCGCTCTGCACGCTCGAATTCGAGGACCATCGGCCGCTCTACGACTGGCTGCTGACCGCGCTCATCGCCCCCGACGGGCAGGATCGGCCGCAGCAGATCGAGTTCGCGCGGCTCAATCTCAATTACACGGTCATGAGCAAGCGGAAGCTGCTGCAGCTGGTGCAGCTCGGCCACGTCTCGGGGTGGGACGACCCGCGCATGCCCACGATCAGCGGCCTGCGGCGCCGCGGCTACACCCCGGAATCCATCCGCGACTTCTGCATGCGCATCGGCATCGCCAAGAAAGAAAACGTCATCGACATGGCGCAGCTCGAACACAGCGTGCGGGAGGACTTGAACCTGCGCGCGCCGCGGGTCATGGCGGTGCTGCGTCCGCTGAAGGTCGTGCTGACGAACTATCCGGTGGGGCAGGTCGAGGACGTTGACGTCATCAACAACCCGGAGGATGCCGCCGCCGGCACGCGGAAGGTGCCGTTCTCGCGCGAGCTCTACATCGAGCAGGACGACTTCATGGAGGATCCGCCGAAGAAGTTCTTCCGGCTGTCGCCCGGCAAAGAAGTGCGCTTGCGCTGCGCCTACTTCATCCGCTGCGAGGAGGTCGTCAAGGACGCGTCTGGCCGGGTGACGGAACTGCGCTGTACCTACGACCCGGCGACGCGCGGCGGCGATTCCCCGGACGGCCGGCGCGTCAAGGCGACGCTTCACTGGGTTTCAGCCGCGCATGCCGAACGCGCGACCGTCCGCCTCTACGACAGGCTCTTTTCGGTCGAGGATCCGGAGCGGGGCGCCGACGGGACGACGTTTCTGGACCATCTGAACCCCGCGTCCCTGGAGGTCGTGGGGCAGTGCCCGGTCGAACCGAGCCTCGCGACCGCTCACCCGGGCCAGCGTGTCCAGTTCGAGCGATTGGGCTATTTCGCGGTCGATCCGGACAGCCGCCCCGGGGCCCTGGTCTTCAACCGCACGGTCTCCCTCCGCGACAGTTGGGCGAAGATCTCCCCGAAGGCGCCGGCGCGCTCGTGATATAAGTATTTTTCCACCCGTGGAATATCACATCTCCCACTACGACCTGGAGCAGGGCGCGCTCGAAATCCAGTACATCGAGGAATTCTTCGGGGAATTTCCGCGCAAGAAGACCGCGGCCGAAATCGTCCGCCGGCTCGGTTCGAGGAAGCACCTGATCCTGCTGGCCACGGCGCCGCTGTCCGAGGACCCAGGCGCGATGCTGCCGGTGTCGTTCAAGGTCGCCCACGAGATTTCGCTCGAGGAGACCGAGCCCAAGCTCGTGGACCTCGTCGGCCGGCTGAGCGGGTATGTGCAGTTCGAGGATCGCCGCGTGCTCTACACCTGGATCGGGGGCACCCGCCGCGACTGGCGCGGGCAGGGGTTCTTCCGCGCGCTAACCGAGCAGCAGGAGCTGTGGGCCATCGAGCAGGGGTTCGACGAAGTCGTCGTCAAGACGAAGAACAAGTTCTACGACATGCGGGGCACCCTCGATCATCTCCGCTTCGAGGTCGTCAAATACGAGCGCAACCCGGTGGACAACGCCGAGTCGAAGGTCTATCTGAGCAAGAAGCTGCTGCCTGAAATGGTCAGGACCCACCGCAGCGCCCGCACCGTCGTCCAGATCGGCAGCTAGGAAATCGGAACCTAGGAAATCGGCGGCTAAGAGAATCGGTAAACTAAGGATGTCTCGCGAGCTCAGGTTCCGATCCCGCATGGACGAAGTCCAGGCGCCGATCGTATCGACCATCGCCGAGCTCATTCGTCAGCACCCCGGAACGATTTCGCTCGGGCAGGGCGTCGTGCACTACGGCCCGCCCCCATCCGCGCTGGACGCGGCACGTGCCGCCGTCGCCGACCCCCGCACGCACACCTACCAGGACGGGGCCGGCCA
>JBEQUD010000163.1:0-4853 GCA_040349235.1 Acidobacteriota bacterium | reverse complement strand
GGCCAGCAGCAGTTCCAAGCGCTGCAGGCGGCCCGCGCCCGGGTCACGCTGGCGCGCAAGGCGCTAGCCGACACGGTCGTGCGCGCCCCGTTTACGGGCATCGTCGGCGAGCGTCTCGTATCGACCGGCGACTACGTGACCAAGGGGATGAAGGTCGTCGAGGTCGTCCGCATCACGCCGCTCCGCGTGCAGCTCACCATCCCCGAGCAGTTCGTGTCCGAGGTGGGGGTGGGCCAGCCGGTCACGCTCGTCCTCGATGCGTATCCTGGCCGGTCCTTCGAGGGCACGGTGCGCTACGTGTCGCCGTCGCTGCGCGCGGATCAGCGCGCGCTGACCGTCGAGGCCGTCGTGCCCAACGACAAGGCGGAACTCAAGCCCGGCATGTTCGCCACCGCGCGGATTCAACAAGCGCACAAGACGTCCGCCGTGCTCGTGCCCGCCGCCGCCGTTCAGACCATCGGCGGAACCAGCCGCGTCTTCGTCGTGCACGGCGACCGTGTCGAGGAGCGCATCGTCACCACGGGCCAGGCGATCGACGAGCGCATCGAGGTGGCGAGCGGCCTGAAGGCCGGCGAGAAGGTCGCGACGGCCCATGTCACGCAGCTCGTCGATGGGATGCTGGTCGGGAACTAGTCGCGCGGCACTGAAAGAAAAGGGGCTTTTGCCATGCAATGGTTAGCAGCGCTGTGCGTGCGTCGGCCGGTCTTCGCGACCGTCCTCATCCTGTCGCTCACGGTGATTGGCGCCTTCTCGTTCCTCCAGCTCGGCATCGACCGGTACCCCAAGGTCGATTTCCCCACGGTGGCGGTCACGACCGTGCAGCCAGGGGCCGCGCCCGAGCAGATCGAGACCGAGATCACCGACAAGATCGAGGAGGCCGTCAACACCCTGAGCGGCATCGACACGCTGTCCTCGACCTCCTCCGAAGGGATCTCCCAAGTCGTCGTGGCGTTCGTCCTGGACAAGGACGGTGATGTCGCCGCCCAGGAGGTACGGGACAAGGTCAACGGCGTCCTGCCGTTGCTGCCCAAGACGATTCAGCAGCCGCGCGTGGACAAGTTCGATCCGGATGCCGCGCCCGTGCTGTCCCTGGCGCTGACGGCAAGCAAACCTGTCCGCGACCTGACCGAGTATGCGGACAAGGTCTTGCGGCGACAGATCGAGAGCCTTGCGGGCGTGGGCCAGGTGCTCATCATCGGCGGCCGGCCTCGCCAGATCAACATCTGGCTGGACGCCGATCGTCTGCGCGCCTACAACGTGACGGTCACTGACGTCTCGCGCGCGCTCCAGGCCCAGAACATCGAGATCCCCGGCGGCCGCATGGACCAGGGCCCGCGGTCGGTCACGCTGCGGACGCTCGGCCGCGTCCAGACCGTGCCCGAGTTCAACGACATCGTCGTCCGGCAGAACCAGGGCCACGCGGTGCGAATCGCCGACGTCGCCCGGGTCGAGGACGGACAGGCCGACATCACCACGCTCGCCAACCTCGACGGCACGAGCACCGTGCTCCTGCAGATCCGTCGGCAGTCCGGCACGAACACGGTGGAGGTCGTCAACAACGTCAAGGACCGGCTCGTGGACCTGAGCAAGGCGCTGCCGACCGGCTACAACCTGCGCATCGTCCGCGACACGTCCGGCTTCATCGAGGCCTCGATCCACAACGTCGAGGAGCACCTGGTGATCGGCTCCATTCTCGCGGCGCTCGTCGTGCTCCTCTTCCTCGGGAACGTGCGCTCGACGATCATTGCGGCCATTGCGATTCCGACATCCATCATCGCGACGTTCGGCCTCGTGTGGTACATGGGCTTCACGCTGAACTCGCTGACGATGCTGGCACTGACGCTGTCGGTGGGGATTGTCATCGACGACGCGATTGTCGTGCTGGAGAACATCTACCGCTTCATCGAGGAGAAGGGCGAGGATCCCTTCACGGCCGCGGTCGAGGGCACCAGGGAAATCGGGCTCGCGGTGCTCGCCACGACCCTTTCACTCGTCGCGATCTTCGTCCCGGTCGGGTTCATGGGCGGCATCGTCGGGCGCTTCATGAAGAGCTTCGGCCTGACCATGGCCTTCGCCATCATGGTGTCGCTGCTCGTCAGCTTCACGCTGACGCCGATGCTCTCCGCGAGGTGGCTGAAGGCGCCCAAGGACAAGGACGAGGGCAAGGGAAAAGCGCACGGGTCGAAGGACTCGCGCCTGTTCCACGCCGTCGATGTGTTCTACACGCGGCTGCTCGAGTGGTCGATGGCCCACCGCGGCATCGTCGCCGGCATCGCGCTGGTGACGCTCGCCACGAGCGTGCCGCTCTTTGCCGTCGCCAGCAAGAACTTCCTGCCAACTGACGACCAGTCCGAGTTCGAGATCAACCTGCGGGCCCCCGAGGGCACCAGCCTCGAACTGACCAACGTCATCACCAGCCGGATCGCGAACGCCGTCCGCGCGCGGGTCCCCGAGGTCGCCTACACGCTGGTCACGATCGCCGGGGATCCGCAGCAGACGCGCAACGCGGCGACGATCTACGTGCGCCTCAAGCCCATCGAAGAGCGCGATCGCGATCAGTTCGCGGTGATGGCCGACGTCCGCAAGAACGTCCTGCCGCCCCTCGCCACGGACCTCCGCACATCGGTGCAGCCGCCGGCCGGGATCGGCGGCGGCGGCAGCCAGAACGCGGACATCCAGTTCATCATGAACGGCCCCGACCTGACCAAGCTCGACACCTACAGCCGCCAGCTCGTCGAACGCGTGAAGAACATGCCGGGCGTCGTGGACGTGGACCGATCGCTCAATTCCGGCAAGCCCGAGCTTTCCGTACAGCTCGACCGGCCCAAGGCGTCCGACCTCGGCGTGCCGATCGCAGACGCCGCGGAAGCCCTTCGGCTGCTCGTCGGGGGCGACCAGGTCACGACCTACAACGAAGGCAGCGAGCAGTACGAGGTGCACCTGCGCGCGGAGCAGGGCGACCGGTCCACCCAGCAGGCCGTGGGCGGCCTGACGGTGCCGTCGTCACGGCTCGGCGCGGTCTCGCTCGACAACGTCGCCGACTTCTCGCCGCGCTCCGCCCCCTCGGACATCAACCGCCTGGCGCGCCAGCGCCAGGTGACGGTGTTCGCCAATCTGCTGCCGGGCGCGTCGCAGTCCGAGGTCCAGAACACCATCGAGCGCGAGTTCGCAGCGATGCAGCTCGGTCCGGAATATCGCGCGGCGTTCACCGGGCGGTCGCGCGAGCTGGGACGGGCGGCCACGAACTTCGTGCTCGCCTTCATGTTGTCGCTCATCTTCATGTATCTGATCCTGGCGGCGCAGTTCGAATCCTGGCTGCACCCGGTGACGATCCTCCTGTCGCTGCCGCTGACGTTGCCCTTCGCGCTGCTCTCGATCATCATCTTCCGACAGTCCCTGAACATCTTCTCGGCGCTCGGACTGCTGGTGCTGTTCGGCGTGGTCAAGAAGAACTCGATTCTCCAGATCGACCACGCCAACCAGCTCAAGGCCACCGGCCTCTCGACACACGACGCCGTCGTCCGCGCCAGCCGCGACCGTCTGCGTCCGATCCTCATGACGACCTTTGCGTTCGTCGCGGGGATGATTCCGCTCATCGTGTCCCAGGGCATCGGCGCGGGCACGAACCATGCGATCGGGTTCGTCATCTTCGGCGGCCAGTCCCTGGCGCTCCTGCTCACGCTGGTCGTGACGCCGGTGGCCTATTCACTCTTCGACCAGGCCTCGACGATTCGTCTGTTCAATCGCTCCGCGCGCGGGCAGGACAAGCCTCTCCTCCGCGACGCGCCCGCTTCAGGTACGGTGTAACCCATGCGCACGATACTGCTCGCCGCCATTCTCTCGCTCGCCGTCGCCGACACCGGGACCGCGCAGACAGGCGCCGCCCCTCCAGCGCCGCTGCGGCTGTCCGTGAACGACGCGGTGGCCATGGCCCTCGAGCACAACACCGATCTGCGGGTCGATCGGCTCGACCCGGGGATCAGCGACGCGCGGATCGCCGCGGCCCTGGGTGCGTTCCGGCCATTCGTCAACGGCGGGATCCAGCGCAACAACCAGCTGCAGCCGCCGACCAGTTTTCTCATCCCGATTCCGACGCGCACCGATGTCGTGACGACGTCCGCCGGCGTCGGTCAGCGGCTGTCCTGGTTCGGCACGTCGTACAACGTTGCGTGGAACACCACCCACACCAACAGCGACAGCGTGCTCAACAGCTTCAATCCGCTGGTGCAGTCCGGCCTGTCGGTGAGCGTCTCGCAGCCGCTGCTCCGCGATCTGTTCATCGACCAGTCGCGCCAGCAGCTCGCCACGAGCCGTATCGCGCGCGACATCGCCGACACGCGGCTCCGCGAGAGCCTCGTCCACCTCACAGCCAACGTGAAGACCGCCTACTGGAATCTCGTCTCCGCCATCGCGACGGTGGAGGCGCGTCAGTCCGCCCTCGACCTGGCACGCGAGCTCGTCCGGGTCAACACCGCGAAGGTGAACGTGGGCCAGTCGCCGGCGCTCGATCTGGTCTCCGCGCAGGCGGAGGTCGCGTCGGACGAGGAGCAGCTGATCATCGCGCGTACGGCCGTGCAACAGAACGAGGATCGGCTGCGTCTGCTCATCTACGACCCAGCCCAACCCGAGATGTGGACGGTGCCCATCGTGCCCGTGGACGCGCCGCCTATCGCGACCGTGACGCCGGACGTCAATGCGGCCGTCATGACGGCGCTGAAGGAGCGCGCCGATCTGCAGCGCGCCAGGAAGGACATCGAGACCGCGGCCATCAACACGCGGTTCGCGGCCAACACGCGCCTGCCCGACGTGCGCCTCAACGGGAGCTATCTGGCCAACGGCCTCGGCGGGACGCA
>JBEQUD010000124.1:0-7297 GCA_040349235.1 Acidobacteriota bacterium | reverse complement strand
CTCGGCGGTCCTGCGCGCTGATCGCGGCGCCGACGAGCCGAGCCGCCGCATAGGCGAGCTCCGAGGCGCGGCGTCCCCGCATCGCGACGCGGGCCGGGAACCCCGCAAACCCGGGGCGCGCGCTGGCGGCGTGGACCCGCCGTGCGGCGCGCTGCAGCCGCGCGTCGGTCGCGGCGACGAGCCGGCCCTGCAGCCGGTCGATCCGCCCGACGAACTCGTTCTTGGCGGCGACGACGAGCTCGGCGGCCGCTGACGGCGTCGGCGCGCGCAGGTCCGCCACGAAGTCCGCGATGGTCACGTCACTCTCGTGGCCAACGGCCGAAATGACGGGCACCGGCGACGCGGCGATGGCGCGCGCGACGGCCTCTTCGTTGAAGGCCCACAGATCCTCCATCGAGCCGCCGCCCCGTCCGACGATGACGACGTCCACGCCCGGCACGCGGACGATGGCGGCGAGCGCGCGCGCGACGTCAGCCGCGGCATCCTCGCCCTGTACGCGGGAGGGACGGATGACGAGGTGCGCGTTGGCGTAGCGCCGTCGCAGGACGTTGATGATGTCGCGGATGGCCGCGCCGTCGAGCGACGTCACGATGCCGATTTTGCGCGGCAGCGCTGGCAGCGCTCGCTTACGGCTCTCGTCGAACAGCCCTTCGCGCTGGAGGCGCGCCTTCAACTGATCGAACGCGAGCTGGAGCGCGCCGAGGCCCTGCGGCTCCATGTGCTCGCAGACGAGCTGGTACTCGCCCTTGGGCTCGTAGACCGAGAGTCGGCCGCGCGCGGTGATCGAGAGGCCATCGGCGGGCTTGAACTTCAGGTAGCGCAACGACGACTTGAAGATGACGGCCCGAATCTGCGCCTTCTCGTCCTTCAGCGTGAAGTACATGTGGCCGGTATTCCACAGGCGGCAATTCGACAGCTCGCCTTCGACCCACACTTCGACGAACGAGGTCTCCAGCAGATCGCGCACGCGCACGGTCAGTTCGGTCACCGTCAGAATACGGCGGACCGATGCCGCGGGAGAGGGGGCGGCAGCGTCGAGGGCGCCGTCGGGGGCGTCGTCGCGGGCGTCGTCGTCTTCGAAGGGGAGATCGAACAGCGTGCCCATGGGCGTTTAGACGAGCGCGGGCAGGCGCGACGCCGGAACGCCGAGCGCCGTCAGGTCGGTGACGTTGTAGCTGAGGCGTTCGATGCGGCTCGCGAGCCCCGTCTCTTCGTTGGCCTCGATCAGAACGGCGTTCAGGCGGGGATTCCCGGTCGCGGTTTCGAAGCGGGCCGGCAGGCCGTTGAGGAACTTGCCAAGCGCCGGCTCGACCTGCACGCCAATGATGGAGTCGTGCGGCCCGGTCATGCCCACGTCGGTCAGATACGCGGTGCCCTTGGGTAGGATGCGTTCGTCCGCGGTCTGGACGTGCGTGTGGGTGCCGACGACGGCAGTGACCCGGCCGTCGAGGTGCCACCCCATGGCGACCTTCTCGGACGTGGCCTCGCCGTGGAAGTCCACGAAGATGACGCGGGCACGCGGGCGCAGGGCCTCGATTTCTTGCAGGACGACGGCAAACGGGTCGTCGAGGGGCGGCATGAAAATCCGCCCCATCACGTTGATGACGCCCACGCTGCGGCCGTCCTTGGTCCGCGCCAGATAGCTGCCCCGGCCGGGAGCCGCCGCTGAGTAGTTGGCGGGGCGGAGGAGGCGTGGCTCGACCCCGATGTAGTCCAGGGCTTCCTTCTTGTCCCAGATGTGATTGCCCGACGTCATCACATCCACCCCCCAGTCGAGGAGCTGATCCCCGATTTCGCGGGTGATGCCGAACCCCGCCGCGGCATTCTCGGCGTTGGCGATCACCAGATCAACGCTGTGGTGTTCGACGAGGGCGCCGAGCGCCCCCTTGATGAGGTCCCGTCCGGGACGGCCCACGATATCGCCAATGAAAAGAATCCGCATGGATGGATTGCTAATGATGGCTGGTTTTCGCGTCCATTGCCTAGCTTTCCGTAGCTGAGGTGGATGGTCGTGGCCGCTAATTTATAATATGAGTCATATATACTAATAAAAGATGCTTGACATGAACTCATGTCGTGTCTATACTCGTTTTCAATCGGAGCGGAGAAGGAGACACCTACATGGCAAACCCAAGCGGCCAGCCCAACCAAGCCAAGCCCAGTCAGGCCCGGCCCAGCAAAGTCATCGGAATCGATCTCGGAACGACGAACTCGGTCGTGGCGGTCATGGAGGGCGGGCAACCGAGCGTCATCGTCAATCAGGAAGGGGCCCGGACCACGCCGTCGGTGGTTGCCCTGGCCAAGGACGGCGAGCGGCTCGTCGGTCAGGTGGCCAAGCGCCAATCGGTGACCAACCCAGAGAACACCATCTTCTCGATCAAGCGGTTCATGGGACGGAAGTTCGAAGAAGGCTCCAGCGAAGTGTCGCGCGTGCCCTACAAGGTGCTGCGCGCGCAGAACGGCGACGTCGCGGTCGAAGCCCGGGGCAAGAAGTACTCGCCACCAGAAATCTCCGCGATGGTGCTCCAGAAGCTGAAGAAGGCCGCCGAGGACCACCTCGGCGAGGCGGTGACCGATGCGGTCATCACCGTGCCGGCTTATTTCAACGACGCACAGCGCCAGGCGACCAAGGACGCTGGGGCGATTGCCGGCCTGAACGTGCTGCGCATCATCAACGAGCCCACGGCCGCGGCGCTCGCCTACGGCCTGGACAAGAAGAAAGACGAAACCATCGCCGTCTACGACTTCGGCGGCGGCACCTTCGACATCTCCGTTCTCGAGGTCGGCGAGGGGCTGGTGGAGGTCAAGGCGACCAACGGCGACACCCATCTCGGCGGCGACGACATCGACGACCGGATCATCGAGTGGCTCACCGGGGAGTTCAAGAAGTCCGACGGCATCGATCTGGCCAAGGACCGCATGGCGCTCCAGCGCCTGAAGGAAGGCGCGGAGAAGGCGAAGATCGAGCTGTCCACCGCCGCCGAGACCGAGATCAATCTCCCGTTCATCACGGCGGACCAGAGCGGCCCCAAGCACCTGCAGATCAAGTTGTCCCGCGCCAAGCTGGAAGCCCTGGTAGACGACCTGCTGCAGCGCACGATGGCGCCCGTCAAGCAAGCGCTCGCCGACGCGGGCGTCGATCCGCGGAAGATTGACGAAGTCGTGCTGGTCGGCGGGTCCACTCGGATGCCGAAGGTCCAGCAGCTGGTGCGCGAGTTCTTCGGGAAGGATCCGCACAAGGGCGTCAATCCGGACGAGGTCGTGGCGGTCGGTGCGGCGATTCAGGGGGGCGTCCTCACCGGCGACGTCAAGGACGTCCTGCTGCTCGACGTGGCGCCGTTGTCGCTCGGCATCGAGACCCTCGGTGGCGTGATGACGACGCTCATCCCGCGGAACACCACCATCCCGACGCGGAAGAGCGAGACGTTCTCGACTGCGACGGACAACCAGACGAGCGTCGAGGTGCACGTGCTCCAGGGCGAGCGGCCGCTGGCGCGCGACAATCGCACCCTCGGGCGGTTCCACCTGCCCGGCTTGCCCCCCGCCCCGCGCGGCGTCCCGCAGGTGGAAGTGATCTTCGACATCGACGCGAACGGCATCGTGAGCGTCACGGCCAAGGACCGCGCGACGGGCAAGGAGCAGAAGATCACCATCAGCGGGGCGAGTGGCCTGTCGAAAGACGACGTCGAACGGCTCGTCAAGGAAGCGCAGAACCACGCGTCGGAGGACGACAAACGCCGCGAGGTGATCGAGGCCCGCAATCAGGCGGATTCGCTGGCCTATCAGCTCGAGAAGACGACCAGGGAGAACCGCGACAAGATCGCGGTGGGCGACCTCTCGAGGGCGGAAGCGGCCGTCGCCGCCGCGCGCAGCGCCGCGGAAGGCGAGGACATCGGGGCCCTTCGAAAGGCGATCGAGGAACTCCAGGCGGTGTCGCACAGCGTGGCCGAGGGGCTCTACAAGGGAACCCAGTCCGGGAACGCACCAGGGGCGACCGCGGCCGATGGAAACGTGAAGGACGGAGAAGTCGTGGACGCCGAATACGCGGAAACACGGTAATTCAGACCACGGTAATTCACAGGAGGAGAGACATCATGGCCATTGCACGTTGGGATCCGTTTCGGGATTTTGGCTTCGGGGTCGCGAACACATGGATGCCGCCGGTGGACATCTACCAGAACGGCGATCAGGAACTGGTGCTCAAGGCGGAGCTGCCCGACCTCTCGCGCGAGGACATCGACATCACGGTCGAGAATTTCGTCCTGACCATCAAGGGCGAGAAGAAGTTCGCGGGCGAGGTGAAGGAAGAGCAGTATCACCACGTCGAACGACGGTATGGGACGTTCAGCCGGTCGTTCTCGCTGCCGCAGACGGTCGATGCCGGGAAGGTGGCCGCCGACTACAAGAACGGTGTGTTGACCATCCGTCTTCCGCTGCGCGAGGAAGCCAAGCCGCGTCAGATCAAGGTCAATGTCGCGGCCTGACGTGTGTCGGTGTGGCCGGGGCGGCGCCGCGCGAAACGCGGCCTGCCCCGGCACCCGCCGGTCCGCGCCTTCTCGTGCTACGCTCTACGGGCATGACTGACATTCAGCAGGTGGCGCTCGGTGCCCTCCAGGGGGTGGCGTCCAGCACCGTGTTCGTGCTGGTGCTGTTCATCGGCTTTTGCGTCATCGTCGGCTTTACCAAGACCAAGAGAACGGCCGGCGGACGCGCGATGGTGGTGAAAAGCCTCGACGAGCGCATCACGCTCCGGCCCATGGAGTATCTGGCGCCGGGCGCGCCGCGGGGCCCAGCCGACCAGCTGAAGTCCCCGGAACTGACGGGACGCTAGCCAGGCGCCAACCCTGTCGCCTTACGCCACGCTTTCGGGCTGCCAGCGCAAGCCCAGGTTGAGGATGCGCTGCAGGACGGCTTCGTAGCCGAGGCCCGCACTCGCCGCCGACGCCGAGAAATCCTCGCCCCGGGCAATCTGGGGGTTCGGGTTCGCCTCAATCACCCACACGTTTCCCGCGTTGTCCATCCGTAGATCGATGCGTGCGTACCCGCTCAGCTCGAGCGCCCGGTACGCACGCTTGCAGACGTGGTGAATGCGCTCGATGACCGGGTCCGGCAGGTCGCGGGCCGCGCCGCTGTCGATGCCGTATTTCTTCTGGTACTTCACGCTCCATTTCACCCGCCCGGTGGCGATGCGCCGCGCGCCCTCGGGCATGCTCGTGAAGAACAGCTCCCATACCGGCAGCGCTTGCAGCACCTGGTTGCCCATGATGCCGACGTAGAGCTCGCGGCCCTCGATATACCGCTCGACGATGGCCGCCGTGCAGATGCTCTCGTGGATGAACGTCACACGCTCCCGCAGCTTCTCGTCGCTATCGACGACCGAGGCCTGCGAGATGCCCACGGAGGCTTCCTGGGTGAGGGATTTCACCATCAGGGGAAACGCGAGCCGCTTGGGCCGGCGGATCGGGCGGCCGATGCGGAAGACGTCGAAATCTGGCACCGGAATGCGGTGGTAGGCGAGCAGCTTCTTCGAGAGCGCCTTGTCGCGCGCCAGCAGGAGCCCGCGCGGATTGCACCCCGTGTAGGACAGCTTCAAGAGCTCGAGATGTGAGACGACGTTCTGGTCGAAGATCGTCACGTCGTCAAACGCTTCGAGCAGGTTGAAGCTGATGTGCGGTCGCCATTCGGTTGCCAGGCGGCGAATCTCGCCGAGGTCGTCGTGGACGCCGAGCACTTGCACGTCATGGCCCGCCGCCCTGAGCGTCGAGACCACATCGTACTCCGTGCGCCACGGGGCCGACACGACGTCCACGCCCTCGGGGACGACGTCAGGCGGGATCAAGTGGCGGTGGACGAGCGCGAGGACGCGCAGGCGCGCCGTCGTCACAGCGCCACCCGGTGCCTCCCGCTGTGCAGGTAGTTCATGGTCTGCACGGTCAGGAAGACGAGGAAGTCCGCCTTGGTTGACTCCTCCGACTCCGTCAGTCGCAGGTTCAGTGCGCGGCAGCGCTCGATGATGTTCTCGAGCAGCTGATCGATCGTGTACTGGTAGCTGTCGGTGAAGCTGGCGACCGTCGCCCGGACCTCCTTCCTGATGCGTCGGACAAAGCGCGCGGCGGAGGGATTGCGCGCGTATTGCGGCGCGTCGGAAAACAGATTGCGCAGGTCACGCTCGTGGAAGTGCGGGTGGTCGAGTCCGTAGTGTGCGCGCTTTTCCCGGTAGTGCTCGCCGAGCGTCTTGCGCAGGCGGGACAGCGGATCCACCTGGCGCTGCGCGCGGACCTGCGGGGGCCTGCCCACGGGGCCCGTCATCAAACGGTTCATGTATGTCAATTTGGGCTCCGCCGGCCAGTCCGCGTAGCGTGCCTTCCAGTGCGACGCGGGATCGAGCCAGACCGCGAATGTCTCGGCAAAGTCCTCGTCCGGATGGCTCTGCGCGTACCAGTGGTCGAGATGCTGCACGAAGCTCTTGCTGTAGGGTTTCGGGGTGTAGTACTCCGGGTACGGCGTGCTCGGGGTGCCGAACAGGCGGCGGCGTGTCGTCCGCCGGCGCAGCGAGAACGCGTTGTCGATGGCGTGGCCGACCTCGTGTCGCAGGATGCGAAGGCAGGACACCGCATCCCCACCCTCGACCTCGAGCATCTGCGCGAGCTCGAGGCGCGCAAGCCGGGGATGGGCGAGATAGAACGGGATGGCGATCCCCGGCACGCCGTCGGGGGTGAACCACTCGTCGGACAGCCAGTAATGTGGGCGGAACACCAGCCCTCGCGCGTCGAGCTCGCGCGCGATCTGGGCGATGCGCGCCTCGAGCTCGGTACCGGCGATGGTCAGCCCGAGGTCGCAGAGGCGCGTGTCGAGGAGCTCGGCGTCACTGAAGGACGCCCATGCCGGTGGCGCTACTGGGGCGCGCTCGGGGCTTCTTGATTCCACCATGCCGTCTCACGTTCGTAGGCGTCGCCCGCGCGAAGGACGGTTGCTTCGTCGAACGATCGTCCTGTCAACTGGAGGCCAACCGGTAGTCGCCCTGCCGCGAACCCGCACGGGACGCTGAGGGCCGGCAGCCCGGCGAGGTTGGCGCTGACGGTGAACACGTCCCCGAGATACATCTGGAGCGGGTCGGCCACGCGCTCGCCGAGGCGGAAGGCGGGCGTCGGCGTGGTCGGCATCGCGACAAGGTCCACCGTCGTAAACGCCCGTTCGTAGTCGCGCAGAATCAACGTGCGCACCTGCTGAGCCTTCAAGTAGTACGCGTCGTAGTAGCCCGCGCTCAACACGTAGGTGCCGAGCATGATGCGCCTCT
>JBEQUD010000081.1:0-4217 GCA_040349235.1 Acidobacteriota bacterium | reverse complement strand
CCAGCGCGTCGGGGAAGACGGTGGAGATCATCAACACGGATGCCGAGGGCCGCCTCGTGCTCGGCGATGGCTTGTGGTACGCGCAGCAGCTCGGCGCGACGCATCTCATCAACATCGCGACGCTGACCGGCGCCTGCGTCGTCGCGCTCGGCAAGACGACCACCGGGCTCTTCGGGACGCCGCCGGCGTGGGTCGAGCAGGTCCGCACCGTCGCCAACCGCGCGGGGGATCGGGTCTGGCCGATGCCGGTCTTCGACGACTACCGCGAGCAATTGAAGAGCGAGATCGCGGACTTCACCAACACCGGTGGCCGTCCCGCCGGGTCGATCACCGCCGCCCTCTTCCTCAAGGAGTTCGTGGGCGGACGGCCCTGGGCCCATCTGGATATCGCGGGAACCGCGTGGGCGGAGGACGCGCGGCCGTACGTGCCGAAGGGGCCCACCGGCGTCGGGGTGCGGACCCTGGCCGAGCTGGCGTTCCAGGACTTTGCCGTGAAGGCCTGAGGATGCTGCGCGTGCTCGAGGCGCCGACCAAGCCCATCATCATCACCATTGCCGATCCGCCGAGTGAGCTCGGTTCACTGGGCCGGGTGTTGCTCGGGTCACTCGGTCTGGCGGGGACGCTCGTCCTCGTCGCGGCGGTCCTGGCCGTGCTATTCGGCGGCCTGATGTTCTGGGTGCGTTCCCGCGGCACTCGCGGCATCGGCGAGCAGGCGAACAAAGTCGTCGAGTGAGGACGGGGCCGCGGCATCGCGGCTGCGGGCTACTGATGGGCGATGGTGCCGACGTTCTTCAGCGACGTCTGGTAGGCGCGCACGGCCTTGAACAAGGCTTCCGCAATCCGCTGACGGTAGGCATTGGTCCGCAGCAGCCGCGCCTCCTGCGTGTTGGTCACGAACGAAATCTCCGCGAGCACGCTCGGCATGGCCGCGCCGATGAGCACGGCAAACGGCGCCTGCTTCACCCGCAGATCTTTCAGGTTCTTGTTCATCGTGCGGAGCCGGTCCACGAGTGCGCGTTGCACCTCGCCCGCGAAGTCCTTGGACTCGTCGAGCTTGTTGTTGAGTGCGATCGCCTTGACAAGGTCGGGCAGCGCGCCCATCGTCTGCCCTGACGCGGCGTTCTCGCGCGCGGCCACCGATGCGGCGCTCATCGTCGTGGCGAAGTTGAGGAAGTAGGTCTCGACCCCGCTCACCGTCGGCCTGTCGCTGGCGTTGGCGTGAATGGACAGGAAGAGATCCGCGTTTTCACGGTTGGCGATAGCGGTCCGCTCGGGCAGCGACACGAAGTCGTCCGTCCGTCGCGTGAGGATCACGTCATTGCCGGGGGTGTCCTGCAGCAGCTTCTCGAGGCGCAGTGCCACGTTCAAGACCAGCTCGGCTTCCTGCAGCGATGGCCCTTGCGCGCCGGGGTCGTGGCCGCCGTGCCCAGGGTCGATGACGATCCGCGAGACGCCGAGGCCAAGTTGACGGGCCATCGAGTAGCCCCCGGGCGACTTCTTCGGGACCGCCGGGACGTCCGCGAAGGCGGGTGGGGCACCAAGTTGGATCGGGACGGTGGGCGCTGGCGTGGACTGCGTGGGGACCGCCGGTAGGTCAGCGACAAGCGCCGCGGACCGTGGCGGCACAGTCGGCCAATGCGCGGTGGTCGGGAGCGCGCGACTGGACAACGGCGCTTGAAGCAACGGGGGCGGCGTGATGGTGGCCGCGATGGACGCCGCCGCCGTCGTGCCGCCGCGCGGTAACCGGCGGCCCCACTCGGCGGCAAGCGGCCGGCTCGGGAGCGGCGAGGGCAGGGCCGCGACGGATGGCTCCGCGCCGCGGACGCAATCGACGACCACGCGATACGGCGTATACAGCACGTAGACGCTGTAGCTCGAGACGCCGGCGGCGTCGATGACAAGGCGCGTGGCATCGTTCGAGGGACGCGCGAGGCGAATCTGGCGGACGATGTCGGTATCGCCGTCGAAGCGGAGCGCGCGGTCGATGAGCGCGGGCGAAGGACGTGTGGACGGGAGATCGACGAGCAGACGCAGCGGGTTGCCGACCCGCTCGTCGTGGAACGCCACCTCGCCGTCGAGCTCGATGACGACGCGCACGGTGTCCGCGAGCACGGTGCGTCGCACGGCCGTGATGGTGGCAAGCCGTGGGGCGGTGGGGGCGCTGCTCTCGCGGGGGGCGGCCTGCGGGACGCGGAGGGGCGCCGCTGTCGCCGCGGACGAAGGTGGGGTTGCGACGGCTTCGGCAGACGAGCGCGGCGGCGTCAGGCGCGCGAGGGTGTCAGGGACGCGGAGAGCCAGCTTGCTGCGCGGATAGTCGCGTGCGAGCAGGCGGAGCAGCCGGCCGGCCGCCGCCTGCTCCCTCGGCTGGTTGAAGCGCAGGAAGAGATCGAGGGCGAGCGACCCGCCCTGCCAGAGGGCGTCGTCCGTGTAGCCGCTCGCCGGGTACCGCCGGACGAGCGCGTCGTAGGCGGCACTCGCCGCGCGGGCATGGGCGAGGGCGTCCGGCGCGGGCACCGCCCCATCGAGCTCCGCCCGCGCCGTCCGTTCGCGCGCCCGGGCCCGCGCGTACATCTCGTGCGGCGTCGCGGCGGCGGAGGCCGTGGCGACGGCGAGCACGAAACAGACGGCGGCGAGCGGTCGCGTGGTCATCGCAGTTGGGCGTCCACCTCGTCGAAGTAGTGCTTGTCCACGAGAATCTCCCGGGGCTTGCCCCCGGCCGCTGGCGAGACCAGCCCTTCGATCTCCATCATGTCCACCAGCCGCGCCGCCCGGCTGAACCCGATGCGCAGGCGCCGCTGCAGGTAAGAGATGGACGGCTGGCCGCTCTGGACGATGATGCGCGCCGCTTCGTCGTAGAGGTCGTCCTTGTCCATCTCGATTGCCTCGGCGGACGTCTTCTCGTCTGCGGTGATCGACGTGTCGTACGTCGGCTTGCCCTGCTTGCGCAGGTAGCTTGCGAGCCGCGCACTCTCGTGTTCCGAGATGTAGGGGGCGTGCAGCCGGATGAAGCGCGAGGAGGCCGGCGGCACGAACAGCATGTCGCCCTTGCCGAGCAGCTGCTCGGCGCCGTTGCCGTCGAGAATGGTGCGCGAGTCGATCTTGGAGGCGACGCGGAACGAGATGCGGGCCGGCAAATTGGCTTTGATGAGGCCGGTAATCACATCGACCGATGGACGCTGGGTGGCGAGGATCAGGTGGATGCCGACCGCCCGCGCCATCTGCGCGAGGCGCGCGATGGATTCCTCCACTTCGTTGCTGGCGACCATCATCAGGTCGGCCAGCTCGTCGATGACGACGACGATGAAGGGGAGCGGCTTGGGCGTCTCCCCGTTCTGGGGCGTCCGCTTCTCGACGATCGCCTGCTGGACGTTGCGGTTGTACTGCTCGATGTTGCGCACGCCCTCGGCTGCGAGCGTCTTGTAGCGTTCCTCCATCTCCCGCACGGCCCAGCGCAGCGCGTTGGCCGCCTGCTTCGGATCGACGACCACCGGGGTCATCAAATGGGGAATGTCCTCGTACATCCCCAGTTCGAGGCGCTTGGGATCAATCATGATCATCCGCACGTCGTCCGGGGTTGCGCGGTAGAGGATGCTGGTGAGCATGCCGTTGATGCCGACCGACTTGCCCTCGCCCGTGGAACCGGCGATGAGCAGATGGGGCATGGTGGCGAGGTCCGCCATGTACGGCTCGCCGTGGATCGTCTTGCCGAGGGCGAGCGTCAGCTTCGAGGCCGAACGCCGATATATCTCGGATTCGAGGAGCTCGCGGAGCGAAATCTGCTCGCGCACGTGGTTCGGGATCTGGATGCCGACCGTGGATTTGCCCGCGATGCGATCAATCAGGACGGATTCGGCCTTCATGGCGAGGCAGAGATCGTCGGCCAGCCCGGTGACCTTCGAGTACTTCACGCCCGCGTCGGGCTTGAATTCATACGTCGTCACGACCGGACCGGGATGGATCTGCGACACGGTGCCTTCGACGGAGAACTCGCGGCATTTCTCCTCGAGCAGGCGCGCGCCGTCCATCAGTTCGCGCTCGTCGATCTTCCGCTCCGCCTTGGGGGCGTCCAGCAGGGCCGCGGGGGGCAGCGCATAGTCGCCCTTACGCCGCTCGGCGGGGGCCTTGCCGGTCTGCTCGACGTCGAGCAGCGGCAGGGGCGGCGGGGAGGGCAGCGTCACCTTGGGTGGCGCAAACGACCGGGGCCCCGCGGACGGCGG
>JBEQUD010000080.1:0-4323 GCA_040349235.1 Acidobacteriota bacterium | reverse complement strand
CCGGTCCCCGCCATGACGCCGAGCTCGCACAGCAGCACGAGCAGGGCGAGGGCGCCGAGACGACGGCGCACGCGCGCGAGGCGCATCAGGCGCCCCTCCGCGATGCACCAGCGCGCCGAACCGCCGCGATGGCAACCTCGGACACGCGCTAGTGGCCCGCGGGCGCCGCCGCGGCGGCCGGCTTCTGCACGACCTGCACGTCGTACAGCGTCTTGAAATCGCCCTCGTAGACGGTGGCCGTGATGTCGTCGCCGGCCTTGACGCGGCCGAAGGTGTCGGCCTTGTCCGCTCCGTAGGTCATCGTCATCGCCATCATCCAGCCGGGGATGTTCTCGTTGTTCACGCTCAGCGTCTTGGCGGCGGCGTCCACCTGCTCGACGTGCCCGCGGAAGGCGTACGATTTCTTCGCCGGCTGCCGGGCGCACGCGGGCGACAACGCCAGCACCAGCCCCAGCAGGACCACGGCGCCCCCCTGCGGCATCCCCTTACGTCCGTTCATCAATGCGCGCATACGACTCAATCCCTCCCTGCGTCTCGGGCCAGCCGCGCGACCCTGATCGCTGACCGGTCCGGTCCACCGTCGGTCCACGCAACCACCGCGCCGTCAGCGCCCAACGCCACGACAGGATACGCCGCGCCGGCGTTGCCACTGATCACCGCCCGATTGAAACCGCCGGCCCTGCCGTCGCCCTGGTGCCGCGTCGCCAGCACGACACGCCGACGGCCGGCCACCAGCTCGTCCCAGACCACCATCAGGCCGCCGGCCGCGTCGATCGCCGCCTGCACGTGCCCAGGCGTCCCTTCCGTGGGGAGCCGCTGGCGCGGGGTAAAACGCTGTCCATCGTCGGACCACGCATAGAACAGCGCCGGGATGGACTCGTCGGCGGCCGCCCCGCCAGCCATCGTCGGCCACGCCGCGTGGACCCGGCCGGTCGGGGCAACCGCGATCGCCGGCCCATTCTCCGGGCATCCGTCAACGGCCCAGTGGTCCTCGCTGACGCGCACCGGCGCCGCAAACGTGCGCCCGCCGTCCACCGACGCGGCAAACGCGATGTCGCGCAGGTTTCCCGGGTACACATGGCGCCATGCCGCGTACACCTGCCCCGCCCCGCCGACCCCGAGGGCGGTCTTGCAGCAGTAACACACCCCGCCCGTGACCACGACTGGTGGATCGAGCCCGTCCACGCGCCCGAAGTACAGCTTGGAAGACTGCGCCGCGATGGCGCCGTCCGGGCGGGCCATCTGGCCGGCGTGGCCCTCCCCGTCGTGATGCATGGGCGTCCCGGCCGAACTCGCCCGAGCGAGCTCTCGATGGTCCAGCCAGATCGCTGCAACACGGCCGTCGGGACCGGTGGCAATCGCTTCCCAGCCGCGATTGCCCCCCGCATCCGACCCGGGCACGACCGAAGGCGGCCCGAACGAACGGCCACCGTCCTCGGAACGCGCCGTCAGGAGCCTGGCGCCCTCCGCGGCCCGAGCCGTCCACACCACGACCACTGCCAGGCCTCCGCCGGGCCGACCTGCCAGCGCGACATGCGGCGGCTGCTCGCCGGAGACGCGGACGCCGCCAGTCACGGGACTCACGCGCACGGGGGCGTTGAATGAGCGGCCGCCGTCCTGGCTGACCGCCGCCTCGATGTCCGTCGCCCCGTCCGCGGTCGCCGCGCCCCAGACGACGGCGACCACGTCGCCGTGTGCCGCGATTGAGACGTTCGCATTCGTCCGTCCAGGGATCCCCAGGGTCGTATCGACGCGGTCGGCGTCATGGTGTACGGCCTGCGTGGCCGTCGCCATCGAAACGCCAAGGACGACAGCGCCCACACGTGCAAGTCCCCGCATTCCAGAATCCTCCCTCACATGATCGACCGAACCACGGCTGCCCGGTCGGGCGGGCAGTCCGCCTCGCCCCGATGCAGCCGGCGCTCAGGACGCGCTGCCGCGCGGACGCGCCGCGCGGCACCACCGGGGTGCCAAGGCTGGGCACGCGCCCGCCTCGGTAGCGTCGAGACGCGGTTCAGGCGCGAGGAGGGGGACTGTCGGGAACCCGCGCGCGCCGGACGGCGTGCACGACCGGCCGCTTGACGTCGCCGGAGAGGGTGAGGACGGGAGAAGGACACGCGGGCGGCGGCATGACGGCGGCCGCCGCGAAGACGAACGCGGGTGCCAGTGTGCCCTCCGCACTGCTGCAGGCACAGTCGCCGGCGGACCGCGGCGCCGGATGGTGCATGGGGCAGGCCTGCCCGTCCGCGTGCGTGCACGTGCACGTGACGGGGGACACCTCGGCGACGGCGCTCGCGCACAGCACGAGCGGACTCACCGGGAGGCCAACCAGCTGACAGACGAGCCAGGCGGACACGAACCACGACAGCCGTCGAGGCCGGGGGGACATGACACCGAAACGTTACCACGGACGGCCGCCGCTGCACGAAATTGCTGCTATGCTTGGTCAGATCTGGCATGCCCGTCCTCGGTGACCTACGTCCATGTCTTTTGTCGCCCTTTCCGAGCTCATTGGCGCCACCGTGCGCGATGCTACTGGCGCCGTGCGTGGGCAGGTCCGCGAACTGGCCGTCGCCCCTCAGGATCACCCGACCCGCATCGCATATCTGATCGTCAACACGCCTGGCGGTGAGTTCGCGCTGCCGGCGAGCGACATCCGGTCGTGCACGTCCACGACCGTCCGCACGCTGACCGAATCCCCACGCCTGGAGCTCAAGACCCCGACCGACGGCGTGCTGCTCCTCAAGCGCGATCTGCTCGACCAGCAGATCATCGACGTCCACGGCCGGAAGGTCGTCCGCGTCAACGACGTCGAGATCGAGTCGGCCCCCGTCAACAGCCACGTCACGCTGGACGTCGTCTCCGTCAACGTCGGCGCCCGCGGCGCCATTCGCCGGCTCTGCAAGGGCATCGTGCCGGCGCGCACCCTGCGCGCGCTGCTCGAGAAGATTCCCTCGCACGAGATCGCCTGGCAGTTCGTGGATCTCCTCGAGACGGACCCGGCGCGCCGCGTCAAGCTGAAGATCGCCTACGAAGGCCTGGCGTCGCTGCACCCGGCCGACATCGCCGACATCGTCGAGGACCTGCCGCGCGCCGAACGCGAAGCCGTCTTCGAGACGATCGACGAGGAAGTCGCGGCGGAGACGCTCGAGGAGCTGGACCCCGACGTGAAGGTGTCGATCGTCGAGTCGCTCGACAAGGATCGCGCCGCGGACATCGTCGAGGAAATGGACCCGGATGCGGCGGCCGACCTCCTGGGCGATCTCGAAGAGGAGCACTCCGGCGAAATCCTCAAGGAGATGGAGCCCGAGGAACGTCAGTGGGTCGCGCAGCTGCTCGAGTTCGGCGAATACACCGCCGCCGGTCGCATGACCACGGAGTTCGTCGCCGTCCCCGCCACCGCTACCGTGGACGACGCCATCGAGGCGTTGAAGGCGTTCGAGGGAAGCCGCGAGGCCCTGATGACGATCTACCTGACCGGCCCCGGCCAGAAGCTCGCGGGCGCCGTCCCCCTGGTCAAGATCGCCATCTTCGCGCCGGCCATCCCGCTGTCGGACCTGAGCGAGCGCTGCGTGACGTGCGCGCCCGATACGCCGCAGGACGACGTCGCGGCCCTCTTCGACAAGTACAACCTGATCACGCTCCCCGTCGTCGATCAGGATGGGCGCCTGGCCGGCATCATCACCGCGGACGACGTGATCACCATGCTGAGGCATCGGGACTGATGGCGGCCGCGAAGTCGCCGATCAAGAGCTGGCGCAACCGCCTGATGCTGTTCCTGGCGGTCGTGGGTCCGGGCTTCATCACCGCCAACGTGGACAACGACGCCGGCGGCATCTTCACGTATTCCCAGGCGGGCGCGCAGTTCGGCTACACGCTCCTCTGGACGATGATTCCCATCACCATCGCGCTCATCGTGGTGCAGGAGATGGCCTCGCGCATGGGGGCCGTCACGGGCAAGGGCCTGAGCGATCTCATCCGCGAGGAGTTCGGTTTCCGCCTGACGTTCTTCGTCATGGTCGCGCTGGTCGTCACGAACTTCGGCAACGTCGTCGCCGAGTTCGCCGGCATCGCGAGCAGCCTCGAGCTGTTCGGCATCTCGCGGTACATCGTCGTGCCCGTCGCGGCGCTGGCGGTCTGGGCGCTCGTCGTCCGCGGCACCTACGACAGCATCGAGAAGATCTTCCTGACGGCGTCCTTGTTCTACGTCTGCTACATCGTCGCGGGCGTGCTGGCCCACCCGGACTGGAAGGCCGCCATGTTCGCGACGGTCACCAGGCCCCAGGCCGCCGCCATCCGCAACTACGGCTACATCTACATGGT
>JBEQUD010000078.1:0-2803 GCA_040349235.1 Acidobacteriota bacterium | reverse complement strand
CGCCGAAACCACGCATGCCGCGCGCAGGCCATCCTGGGCATCAGTCTGGACGATTCCTCGGCCGGAGTCCAGTGGACCGGCCGGTAGCATTCACCGGGAGGATCAAAGGCGAGCGGGCGACGGGCGTGCCCATGCCGGCGGCGAGCCGCTGACGCCGTTGCGGTGCCGAGGGCGGAGGCCTGCGGGCTGATAGAATCCGTGCTGATGCCGACCCACGCGCTGTCCGTTACCGTCGAAGACCGTCCGGGCATGCTGTTCCGAGCCACGCAGGCCCTGACCGAGAGCGCCGCCGACATCCGGTACGTGGACATCTTCCATCGCGCCGCCGAAACGGAAATCTTCTTCGAGTGCGAGCTTCCGGGCCCCGTGGACGCGGTTCTCGCGCGCCTGCGCGCCACGGAAGGCGTCCGCGCGGTCTCCGCCGCGCCCCCGATGTCGCTCATCTACGGCAAGCGCATCGTCATCGTCGGCGGTGGGGCACAGGTGGGCCAGGTCGCCCTCGGCGCGGTGTCCGAGGCGGACCGCCACAACATCCGCGGCGAACACATCTCGGTGGACACGATTCCACTGGTCGGCGAGCAGGCGATTGCCGCCGCGGTCCGCGCGGTCGTGCGCCTGCCGCGCGTGCGCCTGCTCGTCCTGGCCGGCTCGTTGATGGGCGGCGATATCACGAGCGCCGTAGAACAGGTGCGCGCGCAGGGGCTCATCGTCATCTCGCTGAACATGGCGGGCAGCGTCCCGGATGCGGCCGATCTCGTCGTGTCCGACCCGGTCCAGGCCGGCGTCATGGCCGTCATGGCGATTGCGGATACGGCGAAGTTCGACATCATGCGGCAGCAGAAGCGCCGCTACTGACAGCGAGGCGGTCGCCCGGTCAGGCCCGCGCCGCCGTCGTCACCTGCCCTGGGTCTGCCGCCAATGGCGCCCGCGGCGCCGCCCGCACGACGTGCCCGCCTTCGACGGTCAATCGGATCTCGCAGTGGTCGAGTGTGCCGAGCCGGTGCGCGATGAGGAAGGTGGTGCGGCCCGCCATGAGGCGCGTCAGCGCGTCCATGATGATCGACTCCGTGCCCACATCCACCGCGCTCGTCGGCTCGTCGAGCAGGAGGATAGGCGCGTCCTTCAGGAAGGCCCTCGCCAGCGCAATCCGCTGACGCTCGCCGCCCGACAACCGCATCCCGCGTTCGCCGACGACCGTGTCGTAGCCCTTGGGCAACCCCCGGATGAAATCGTGCGCGTTGGCCGCGCGCGCCGCGGCTTCCACGTCGGCCTCGGTCGCCTCGGGGCGCGCGTACAGGATGTTCTCGAACACCGTCGTCGAGAACAACACGGCCTCCTGCTGGACGATCGCGAACTGCCGGCGCAGATCGCGGAGCCGGATGTCGCGGAGGTCGATGCCGTCGAGCAGAATCGCCCCGTCCGTCGGGTCGTAGAAGCGCGTCAGCAGGGAGAGGAGCGTCGTCTTGCCCGCCCCCGTCGGACCGGCGATGCCCACACTCGCGCCCGCCGGCACTTGCAAGGAGACGTCGCGCAACACGGGCGCGTCCGTGCCATACGCGAAGCCCACGCCGCGGAACTCGATGGCGCCGGCCGCGCGCGCCACGGCGCGTGCCGCCGTGCGCTCGACCACTTCCGGTTGTTCGTCCAGCACAGCGAGCGCCCGCTCGGCGCCGGCCAGTGCGGACTGGAGCTGGCTGGTCTTCCGGCTCATCGTGCGCAGGGGCGCGTACAACTGGCCGAGATAGCCGATGACGAGCAGCAGGCTGCCGAGGGAGAGCGTGCCGGCCCGCACGTGGAGGATGCCGAGCGAGAGCGTCGCGGCGCTCGTCGTCGCGATGAGCAGGGCGATCGTCACGTCGAACTTCATCTGCAGGACGGTCACGCGCAGGAGTTCGGCCAGGCGGACGCGCGAACGCTCGACAAAGCGCGCCTCCTCGTGGTCTTCGCGCACGAAGGCCTTCACGACACGGATCGCCCCGAGCACCTCCTGGGGCACCGAGAGCGCGGCGCTCTCGAGCTGCTTGACCTGCTTCCACGATCCCTTCAATTGGCCGACGCTGGCGCGCGTCACCACGAACAGCAGCGGGCTGGCGACCAGCGCGACGACCGCCAGCGTGGTGTCCAGGCGGGCGATGACGGACACCATGGCCACAAGCGTGATGAGCGAGGTGATGAACGGCATGGCGCCGTTGACCGCGATGCTCTGGATGGCCTGCGCGTCCGACTGCAGGCGGTACATCGAGTCCGCGGTTCCGTGGCTGTCGTGGTACGTCAACGACAGCCGCTGGAGGTGCCGGAAGAGCTTCGCCCGGAAATCGAGCACGAGCCGCTCCCCGGTATAGGTCTCGAGAATCCAGGCCGCGAAACTCTGCAGCTCGTCGAGCGCGCCAATCGCCACCATCAGCACGGCCGTCACGATGACGAGACCGCCCACCGAGTGCGTGACAGCGTCCGGCAACAGCCACCGGTACAGGCCCGGCAGCGGCGCCGAGCCGGCAATGCTGTCCACGGCGACCTTGAGCGGCACAGGGGTCAGGAGGGCGATGGGTGTCGCCAGCAGATTCACCCCGGCCAGCAGCAGGATCGACGACCAGTACGCGCGGGCTTCAGCCAGGAGGCGCGAATACACGCGGACGGCGCTGCGACTAGTGGCCACGGTCGCGGACTACTTCGGGGCCTGGTGCGGGGCCCGGTCGGGGGCCGGGTCGGGGGCCCGGTAGCGCAACAGGTACGCGCGGCGCTTCTCGGCAAAGTGCTTCAGGCTCTCGTCGCCAGGCCCGGCTGCGTCGAACTCGTCGAACCC
>JBEQUD010000073.1:0-2402 GCA_040349235.1 Acidobacteriota bacterium | reverse complement strand
GCACCCTCGCCATCTCGCGCATCGTGCTCGACAACTTCGATAACCTGCAGGCGTCCTGGGTGACGCAGGGTGGCAAGGTCGGGCAACTCAGCCTCGCGTACGGTGCGAACGACATGGGCAGCGTGATGATCGAGGAGAACGTCGTGCGCGCGGCGGGGGCGAGCTACTGCATGGACGAGGTCGAAATCGTGCGCAATGTGGTCGATGCAGGCTTCGTGCCCAAGCGCCGCAACATGCACTACGCGGTCCTCGGGGATCCGATCTGCTATGCGCGAGACGTGCCGCGGATGCTGGAACTGGCCGTCGCCCGGGAGGACGGCGATCGGTCTGTGCCGGCCGAACTGCGCCTGTACCCGGCGCGCAGTCAGGCGGGGAAGATAGCGCGGGGCGTCGATTCTCGGACTCGATGATCCGCTATCACGCCGCCTGGATCGTCCCCATCGCGGACGCGCCCATCCGCGACGGCTGGGTCGTCACCGACGAGGGCCGGGTGGTCGCCTGCGGCGGCCCAGGTGAGCGCGCGGATAGCGAGGACGGCATCCGCGACGTCGATCTCGGGGCGGTCGCTGTCCTGCCTGGTCTCGTCAACGCCCATACTCACCTCGAGCTCTCCTATCTGCGCGAGGCCGTGCCGCCGGCCTCGACCTTCATCGCGTGGGTCCGGCGCGTGCTCGCGCTGCGGCGGGAGTCGCCCGACCCGACGGCGCCGGCGATCGTCCTTGGCATCGAGCGCGCGCTCGTGGAGGCGGCGGCCTGCGGGACGGCGGTGCTCGGCGACATCAGCAACACCCTCGTGCCATTCGGGCCCATCACGCGGAGCCCGCTGGCAGCCGTCCTGTTCTACGAGCTGATTCGCTTCAATACCAGTGAGCCCCACGCGGTGGTCGCCGACGCGCGGCGTGCCGTCAGCGCGCTCTGCCCGACGGCGCGGGTGCGCGTGAGCCTCGCCGCGCATGCCCCGTACTCGGTGGCGCCGCTGGTCTTGCAGGCGATCCGAGCCGATCTGGATCGCGATCCGCTTGCGCCGAGCAGTGTCCACCTGTCCGAGTCGGCGGAGGAGATGGAGTTCCTGCAAACCGGCCAGGGCCCCTGGCGCGCGTTGCTCGAGGAACTGGGGGCGTGGGACCCGGCATGGACGCCCCCCGGGGTCAGCCCGGTCGAGTTCCTGCGAGCGACGGGTTTTCTCCACGGCCGGCTGCTGGCCGTGCACGGGGTGCAGATGTCGGACGCGGACCTTGCCCGGCTGGTCGAAGCCGGCACGACCCTTGTCACCTGTCCGCGGAGCAACGGGCACACAGGGGCGGGTGCGCCACCGCTCACACACTTCTATCGTTCCGGCGTGCACGTCGCGATCGGCACGGACAGTCTGGCCAGCGCCCCGGATCTCAACGTGTTCTCCGAATTGGCCACGATGCGCGCGCTGGCCCCGTCGGTCCCGGCCTCGGCCTTGCTGGCGAGCGCCACGCGCGAGGGCGCCCGCGCTCTGGGCTTCGGGGCGGACTACGGCACGATCGAGCCCGGCAAGCGTGCGCGGCTCCTCGCCGTGCAGACGCCGCCGGGGACGATCGATGTGGAAGAATACCTGGTGTCCGGTATCCAGCCGGCCGACCTGACATGGCTGGAGCCGTAGCCCGCCATGTTCAAGCGCGTCTCCCTGTACCTTTCCTTCGTCCGCTTCAGCCACTCCGTGTTCGCGCTGCCGTTTGCGTTTGCCGGCGCGCTGCTGGCAGCGCAGCACGTGCCGGTCCGGGGCGTCACCGTTGGCTGGATTCTCGTCGCGATGGTGGCGGCGCGGAGCGCGGCCATGGGGTTCAACCGCCTCGTGGACGCGCGGTTCGACGCGCTGAATCCCCGCACAGCGGGCCGCGAACTGCCGCGCGGGGCGATGTCGAGGCGGGAGGCCGCAGCCTTCGTCGCGGTCGCATCTCTCGCCTTCGTGTACGCGTCGTGGCGGCTCAATCCCGTGTGCCTCGTGCTGTCGCCAGTGGCCCTCGCCGTCGTGTTCTGGTACTCGCTCGCCAAGCGGTTCACGACATGGACCCAGTTGTTCCTCGGCCTCGCCATGGCGGTGGCGCCGGTTGGCGGCTGGCTGGCGGCCGGAGGGCGTGGCGGCTGGGAGCCGTGGTTGCTGGCCCTGGCCATCGGAACGTGGGTCGGCGGGTTCGATGTCTTGTACGCCTGCCAGGACATCGACTTCGATCGCGGCCACGGCCTGCGCTCCATTCCGGCGCGCTTCGGGGTCCGCGCCGCGCTCGCGGTGTCGCGCGGGATGCACGTCCTGACGATCGGCTTCCTCCTGGCGCTGGCGTTGGTCGCCCCGCTCGGCCCCGTGTACGTGGCCGGCGTGGCCCTCGTCGCAGGCCTCCTGGTGTACGAGCAGTCGCTGGTGCGCGCGGACGCTC
>JBEQUD010000059.1:0-2609 GCA_040349235.1 Acidobacteriota bacterium | reverse complement strand
CTCGGCGTTGTGCCGGACTGCACGGAGATCGATTCGACTGCGCTGGTCCATCCAACGGCGCAAATCGGCCGGGGGACGATTGTCGGCCCGCACGCGGCCATCGGTCCGAACGTCCGCATCGGGGCCAACTGCCGGATTGGCGCGTCGGCCGTCATCGACGGCTGGACGGAGATTGGCGACGGCACCGAGATCTACCCGTTCGCCTCGATCGGGCTGGTGCCGCAGGACTTGAAGTTCAAGGGCGAAGAGACGCGGCTCGTCATCGGCCGGCGCAACATCTTTCGCGAGTTCGTCACCATCCACCGGGGAACGCGAGGGGGCGGGGGCGTCACCACCATCGGCGATCGCAACGTGTTCATGGCCTACGTGCACGTCGCGCACGACTGCCACGTGGGGAATGACACCATCTTCGGCAACATGGCGACGCTCGGCGGACATGTCGCCGTCGAGGACTTCGCCAACGTCAGTGCCGGATCGGGCGTGCACCAGTTCTGTCGCGTGGGACGCCATGCCTTCATCGGGGGCTATTCGGTCGTCACGAAGGACGCGTTGCCGTTCGCGCGCACGGTCGGCAGCCGTCCCGCCCGCATCTTCGGGTCGAACACCATCGGCCTCTCACGGCGCGGGGTGCCGCCGGACGTCATCGAGAAGCTCAAGGGGGCGTTCCGCTACCTCCTCCAGTCGAAACTGAATACGACCAAGGCCATGCAGCAGATCCAGAAGGATCGGCACCTGGCCTGCCCGGAAGTCGAATACCTGCTGGATTTCATCCGCACCTCGCAGCGCGGCGTCATCCTGCGCCGGGCGACCAGGCGGACGGAAGAGCTCTTCGGCGACGAATAGCCCGCGCGACGGGATCCAGCATGCGACTAGGGTTGATAGCCGGGAACGGCCGCTTTCCATTTCTGGTGCTCGAAGCGGCCCGGGCCGCCGGCCACGAGGTCGCGATCGTGGCGATCAAGGAAGAGGCATTCCCCGAACTGGCCGACGCCGCCGCGAAGCATGGGGCCGCGTCCATCCATTGGATCTCGCTCGGGCAGCTCGGTAAGTGCATCAGCGCACTGAAGGACGCACGCGTCGAGCGCGCCGTGATGGCCGGGCAGGTCAAGCACGTGAAGCTATTCGCCGACATCGTGCCCGACCTCACGCTGCTCGGTGTCCTCATGCGCCTCAAGGCCAAGAACACGGACGCGCTGATTGCCGGGGTGGCGGACGTCCTGCGCGATCACGGTATCGAGCTTCTCGACTCGACCGCCTTCCTCGCGCCGCTCATGGCGGGCGCCGGGCCGCTGACCACGCGCGCGCCGACGGCCGAAGAACAGCAGGACCTCGAGTTCGGCCGGCGAATGGCCGACGCGATCGCCGGTCTCGATATCGGCCAGACGGTGGCCGTCAAGTCGGCGGCGGTGGTCGCCGTCGAGGCGATGGAAGGGACCGACGCGGTCATTGCCCGCGCGGGCCAGCTGGCGGGCGCGGGGGTGCGGATCGTGAAGGTCGCCAAGCCGCAGCAGGACATGCGCTTCGATGTCCCGGTCGTCGGGGTGTCCACGATCGCCGCCATGGCCGCGGCGGGCGCAAGTGCGCTCTCGGTGGATGCCGGCAAAACGCTGATGATTGATGGCGAGGCCATCCTGCACGCCGCGGATGCGGCCGGGATCAGCATCATCGGACGGCCGCGCGTCTGATGAGGGGACACGTATGAGCACCGGGCCGCTGCGCGTCGCGGTCGTCGGGGTCGGCCATCTCGGCCGACACCACGCGCGTATCCTCGCGGGGCTGTCCGGGGCGCGGCTGGGCGGCGTCGTCGATACCGGTCGGGCCCGCGCGGGCGAGGTCGCGGCCGCGCACGAGACCGCGGTGGAGACCGACTACCGCGCGCTGCTCGGCCGGGTGGACGCGGTCACGCTGGCGGTCCCCACCGAACGCCACGGTGAGATGGCCTGCGCGTTTCTCGAGGCGGGCATCGCCGTTCTGGTCGAGAAGCCGATGGCGCGGTCGGTCGCCGAGGCCGACGCGATGATCGCGGCCGCAGCGGGCTCGGGAGCGACGCTTGCCGTCGGGCATACCGAGCGCTTCAATCCCGCCGTCGTGGCGGCGCGGCCCCTTCTGCCGGACCCGCGGTTCATCGAGGTGCACCGTCTCGGGACGTTCCCGGAGCGGAGCCTCGATATCGACGTCGTCTTCGACCTGATGATCCACGATCTCGACATCGTGTTGTCGCTCGTCCCCTCGGAGATCGACACCGTGGAGGCCGTGGGCGTGCCCGTCCTGACGGGGCGCGTCGATATCGCCAACGCCCGTCTCCGCTTCAAGAACGGGTGCGTGGCCAACCTGACGGCGAGCCGCATCAGCAAGGACCGGGTGCGGAAAATTCGATTCTTCCAGCCGATGGGGTATCTGTCGATCGACTACGCGACGCAGCGCGTCGAGGCGTGGCGTCTCGTGAAGGGCCCGGACCCGCGGCCGGCCATCGAAGGGGGCGAGATTCCGGTAGCGGGGGACGAGCCGCTGCGCGCCGAGCTGGCAGACTTCGTTGCGGCGGTCGCCGAGCGACGGACGCCCGGGGTGACGGGCGAAGCGGGTCGGCGGGCACTCCTGCTGGCGCAGGC
>JBEQUD010000043.1:0-5696 GCA_040349235.1 Acidobacteriota bacterium | reverse complement strand
TGTTTGCGGGCGAGTACATCGCCATTTTCTTCGCCATCGGCTGCGGCTTTGCCGGAGGGGGGCTCCGGGAACTGTGCCCGAAGGAATCGATCTGGCATTTTTCCCCGTTCGTCTTCACCAGCCTGCACCGCCGGGCCTGGAAGATGCTGCGCACCGTCCACGTGGACTGGCAGGTCGTGCTGCTGCTGGCCCCCGTCGGCCTGGAACTGCTCCGTCAGGCATTCGGGCTCCGCTGGCACCGGCTGTTCTACCTCCCGCCGCCTCCCGGGTCGCCGTGGGTGATGGCGGTCATCCTGCTCGCCACGGTCCTGGCTGTCGCCATCCCGATCAAGACCTGGAACAACGCGCGCATCGAACACCGCCTCCAGGAGCAGGAGACGCTCCTTCTGGCCGCCAAGATCGACGCGCTGTCGAACCAGATCAACCCGCATTTCCTGTTCAACACGCTTGCGTCGATCTCCTCGCTCATCCGCACGCAGCCGGAAACCGCACGCATGCTCATCATGAAACTGTCGGGGATTCTCCGACGGCTGATGCGCAGCACCGATCACTTCATCACCCTCCGGGAGGAAATGGAGTCGGTGGACGAATACCTGGACATCGAGGTCGTGCGATTCGGCCCCAAGCTCAAGGTCATCAAGCGGATCAGTCCCGACACCCTCGACGCCGTCGTGCCGAGCATGATCCTCCAGCCGCTCGTCGAGAACTCCATCAAGCACGGCTTCTCACGCAAGATTGGCGACGGGCGCATCACGATCACGACGCGGCGCGACGAGGGCCGCACGATCATCGAGGTGCACGACGACGGCCTCGGCATGACCGAGGAACGGCTCGAGCAGGCCTTCGGCCACGGCATCGGCCTGAGTAACGTCAACGAGCGGCTGCGCACGATCTACGGCGCCGCCTGCCAGCTCGAGCTGAAGAGCGTCCCTGGACAGGGCACCTGGGCCAGCGTGGCCATCCCGGAGTTGGCGCTCCCCGAGCGCGTCACCGCGTGATGCCGGAACTACGCGCCCTCGTCGTGGACGACGAGCAACCCGCCCGGGACGAACTCGGGTATCTCCTCGGCAGGATCGGGGGGGTGGAAATCGTGGGGCAGGCCGGCGACGGCGTCGAGGCGCTCGATAGCATCGCCCGGCTCGAGCCCGACCTGGTCTTTCTGGACGTACAGATGCCGGGGCTGACCGGGTTCGAAGTGGCCCGCCGCATGCTCGACAGCGAGACGACGTCGCACATTATTTTCGTGACCGCCTACGACCACTACGCCATCGAAGCCTTCGACGTGAACGCCATCGACTATCTCCTGAAGCCGGTCGATCTGGCGCGCCTCGAGACCGCCGTGCAGCGCGCCCGGCGGCGGATCGAGGTCGAGCGGCTCGGCGAGCGTTCCGCGGACGCGGCACCGGGCGTGGACCGGCCGGCCTCGGGCAGTGACGTCCCGCGCGACCAGCTGGAGAAGATTCTCCAGCTGGTCGTCGAGCGGCAGAGCCGTCGCGAGCGGATGGCGATCCGCGTGGGCGAGCGGTTTCTCCTCGTGCAGGCCGATGACATCCTGTACGCCTCGCTGGCCGACGAGACGATTACGGTCGTCACGAGCCAGTACGCCGGCACCTCGAACTACCGCACGCTCGACGAGTTGCAGGCGCGCCTCGATCCTGACGTCTTCTGGCGCGTCCACCGCTCGCACCTGGTGAACATCAACAAGATCAAGGAGATCGTCCCGTGGTTCAGTCGGAATTACATTCTCCGGATGAAAGACGAGAAGGCGACGGAGATTCCGGTCAGCCGCACCCAGACGCGCCGCCTCCGGGAGTATCTGAAACTCTGACGTCCCTGCCGGCGCCGGCGCCGCGACCCTCCCCCGCCGAGAGACAGCTGGCACGGGTGAAGGCCGAACTCGTGGCGTGGGCGAAGACGCTCGTGTCCGCCGGCGTCTACGCCGTGCTGATCGTGACGTTTGGGTTCCAGGTCGCGCGTGTCGAGGGCCAGAGCATGGCCCCCACGCTCGAGGACCAGGATCGCCTCATCGTGAACAAGCTGGCCTACCGAATCGGCGAGCCGCGCCGGGGCGACGTGGTCATGCTCTACTATCCGCTCAGCCCGGAGAAATCCTTCGTCAAGCGCGTCATCGCCGAGGAGGGCGACACGGTCCGCATCGTGGACGGCCGGGTCTACGTGAACGACGTGCCCCTCCAGGACGACTACGTGCAGGCCAGTTTCCGCAGCCATGACGACTGGGGGCCGCAGCTCATCCCCGAGGGTTACTACTTCGTCATGGGCGACCATCGCAACAACAGTTCCGACAGCCGGCACTGGGGCTGGGTGCCAAAGAGGTACATCATCGGCAGGGTGCAGCTGCGCTGGTGGCCCGTCCCGACGGCGCGGATCTTCTAGAATCAGGTGCCGCGCGGGGCCGTGATGCGAATCTCGTAGACGCGCGGCCACAGCTTGCCCGTCACGAACAGCCGATCGTGCTCGCGGTCGTAGGCGATGCCGTTGAGGACGTCGGCGGCCCCGCGCTCGGATTCCGGGAGCAGTCCGCGCAGGTCCACGTAGCCGGTCACCCGCCCCGTCCCGGGCGCGATGCGCGCCACGTAGTCCGTCATCCAGACGTTGGCGAGGATCTCGCCGTTCGTGTATTCGAGCTCGTTCAGGTTGCGCAGCGGCAGCCCGACGGCCGTCACCGCGATCCGGCGCTGCTCCGCGAACGTCGAGGGTTCGAGCACCCGCAGCTGGTCGGTCCCGTCGCTCATGATGAGGTGCGTGGCATCGTGCGTCAGCCCCCAGCCCTCACCGGCATAGTGGAACGTCCGCTGCGGGGCGAACGTCCGCCGGTCGTAGACAAGCGCGACGTGCGACTGCCAGGTCAGCTCCACGAGCGCGGAGTGCCAGAGGGTGATGCCCTCGCCGAAGTACGCCTCGGCCACGGCGCGCTGCTGCACCACCGCGCCGGTCGCGACGGCTACCTTACGAATGGACGAACGGCCGTTCAGCCCCGTCCCCTCGTAGAAGAACCCGTCGGCGTACTCCAGGCCTTGCGTGAACGCCTTTGGATCGTGGGGATAGGTGTGGACGATTTGGTAGCCGAAGATCGGCAGCTGCGGACGCGGGGCTTGGGCGTCAACAAGCGCCGCCGACAGGGCGCCACCAACCGCGAGCGCCAGGACCGCCAGCAGGATGCGAACGGCGTCCGCCCCGGCCTGCACCACGTGGAAAACGGGCTCCCGCACGAGGCGACGACGCGCGTCGGCGAGGCTCATCGGCGACGGTAGGTTCCCGAGCGCCCGCCCGACTTCCGCTCCAGCCGGATCGCGCCGATCACCATCCCGCGGTCCACGGCCTTGACCATGTCGTAGATCGTCAGCGCCGCGACGGCAACGGCGGTCAGCGCCTCCATCTCGACGCCCGTCTGTCCTCGCGTCCGCACGCGCGCCTGGACGGCGTAGCCCCGAACCGTCGGCGTGAGATCCACGTCCACCTTCGAGAGCAACAACGGATGACAGAGCGGGATGAGCGCGGAGGTCTGCTTGGCCGCCATGATGCCCGCGAGCCGCGCCGCCTGCAGGGGGTCGCCCTTCTTCGACCTGCCCGAGCGAATCAGCCGGCGCGCCTCGGAGGACATGGTGATCGTACCGCGCGCAACCGCCTCGCGCTCGGTCACCGGCTTCTCCCCCACGTCCACCATGGTGATCCGGCCCCGAGCATCGACGTGCGTAAGGGCCACCTGTCCACCGGCCTTGCCGGCCTTGCCGGCCCCTCCTGCCTTCCCCGCCGTTCCTGCCCGTCCAGCCGTTCTTGGCCCGTGTGTCCTAGCCATCACCGAGTTCCCCATGCGCCAGAAAGAAAGACAGGCTCTCGAGCGACACCGTCAGATCGACGCTCTTCAACTTCACGTCCCGCGGTACCTCGAGGGTTCCCGGTGAAAAATTCAGGATGGCCTTGATGCCCGAGGCGACCACGAGATTGAGGACGTGCTGCGCCGCCGCGGCTGGGACCGCGATGACGACGATGCGAATGGCATCGCTCTGTGACAGGCGTTTCAAGTCGTGGATGTCGTAAATGGGAACGCCCCCGCGCGACTGCTGTCCGACCTTTTCCCGCAGGTTGTCGAAGAGCGCGGCTATCTCAAACCCCTCCTGGCGGAAGCCAGGATAATCCGCCAGCGCGAGGCCGAGGTTACCGGCGCCCACGATCGCCACGCGGAGCCGCTGGTCGAGCCCGAGAATCTGCCGCAGATGGCGCTTGAGGTCGCGCACGTAGTAGCCGACGCCGCGCACGCCGAACTCGCCGAAGTAAGCGAGGTCTTTCCGAATCTGGGCGGCATTCAGATGGAACTGATCGGCCAGCGCCTGGGAGGAAATCGTACGGACCCCAGCCCCGTCGAGCGCGTTGAGGCAGCGCAGATACACCGACAGGCGATTGGTCGTCAGCTCGGAGACCTGCTCGAGCGCCTGTTTGGTTCTGGCCGCCTTGTTCACACTTTTCACAAGCGAGGGCGATTGTAGCAAAGGCCTGCTAATATCGAGCTATGGCCTTTTCTTGCTCCAGGCGCGTCCTGCGCGTCCTGGCAGCCGTGGCCGGCGGCGCGCTCGTCCTTGGGGCCATGGCGCGCGCACAGTCCTCGACAAGGCGATCCACGAACCTGGCGGCGCTCGCCGCCTACCCGAACTTCTACCACCTACAGCCAATCCTCCTGGTGGGCACGCTCTCGCAAGGCCAGGACGGCGAGTTCCGCCTGTCGGATGGCGCCACCTCGATTCGCGTCGTTCCCCAGGGCCAGGCCCCCGACGGCGTGGACGAGGTGCGCGGGCAGTTCTGGGACCTGGGCCGCATGAAGGCCGACGACCCGCGGCTCGCCGGCTACGATCTCCGGACCATCTTCCACGTCAACCCAGACGGAGCATGGCCGCGACCAGGCGAAGTGACCGCGATCATGGCGTCCGCGATCTCGCCCGCGGCGCCGTTGCCGGGCCCGCCGACGCCGAGCATCCGCGCCGTGGTGCTCGACGCACCGCGCTTTCTCGATCAACCCGTCACGATCGTCGGCCAATACCAGGGGCGCAATCTGATGGGCGACCTCCCGGACGCCCCCCGGATCAGCCGATACGATTTCGTCGTGCGGTCAGCGGATGCAGCCATCTGGGTGACGAACCTGCGTCCGAAGGGCAAGGACGCGCGCGGCCACGACGTCGAGCTCGGACTGGACGCGCGCATCGAAACGGGACGGTGGCTCAGGATTTCCGGCGTCGTGAAGCAGACACGCGGCCTGCTCTGGATTGACGGGCAGGCCGGCAGCCTGGCACTGATCCCACCGCCGGCAGAGGAGGCGCCCGCGGCACCGGAAGCTCCTGCGCATACGCCCACGGCCCCGGCACCCGAAGTCGTCTTCAGCGCGCCGACCGCTGACGAGACCGACGTCGCGTTGACCGCGCGCGTCCGCATGCAGTTCTCCCGGGATCTGGATGCCAAGACGCTCAAGGGGCACATCCGCGTCGCCTACGCGCCAGGCGTGGCCGACACGGCACCACCGCCCCCCGTGGAGTTCGCCGCCGAGTATCTGCCCGCAAACCGGGTCGTGGAGCTGAAGTTCGCCAAGCCGCTCGAGCGATTCCGGACCGTGACGGTCGAAATCGTCGATGGCCTGCTCGGCACGGACCAGCAGCCCGTACGCCCCTGGAAGTTGACGTTTTCGGTGG
>JBEQUD010000037.1:0-3650 GCA_040349235.1 Acidobacteriota bacterium | reverse complement strand
GGGCCGTCGCCTCGGCGATATCTTCCCGGTTGATCCAGATTGCCCAGAAATCCATCCAGAAGGTGGCGTGGATGATGTGATACGCAATCGAGATCGTCAGCGCGATGCCGGCCATCCAGTGGATCTGGACCCAGTCGAACTTCAGGCCGAGAATCGGCACGAACGCCGTCCCGAGCAGCGTCAACATGGACGCCGCCATAATCCAGTGGAACATCCGCGCGGCCAGCGAATGGCGCTTCACCCGCGCGGGCGTCCGCGCGGCAGCCGCCTCGTCCACCGGCGCGTGCTGCGGCCCCGCGGGCTTGGGCCAGAACCGCACGACCAACGTGTGCCCCAGCATGAAGCAGACACCGAGCGCTAGCACGACGTAGACCAGGTTCCACTGCGCGTGCGTGAGAATATCCTCGCCCCAGGGGTCCGTGCCCCACTGTACGAAGTAGTTCATGGCTATGCCTGCGCCTCTCCCCGGATGGCCCGTTTCACCAGGTTTCTCATCAACGGAATCTTGTAGGCGTTGTGCGCCAGTGGCTGCGCGCCCTGCACGGCCAGGTCGCCAGCGATCGTCGCCGTCGCTTCATTGCGAGGTTTGCCGGCCACCGCGCCTTCCACCGACGTCAGCCGAAGGGGATGGGCCGCGACCGCGTTGACGACGATGCGCGAGGTCTGGATGGCGCCGTTCGACACCTTGAACATCGCGGCGACGTTGACGAGCGGGAAGTCCCACACCTGACGCTCGCGGACTTTTTCGAAGTAGAACGGTGCGCCCGCCCACGTGCCGGGAATCCGGATGGCCGTCAGCAGGTCGCCCGGCTGCATGACCGTCATCCGGGTGATGTCGATGGCGGGGCCGATGAAGAAGGCTTCGGCGTCCACGACACGCTCGCCGCGCTGCGCCGAGCGGATGACCATCTTCGCGTCGAGGGCAATCAGGGCCGGCGCCGTGTCCGACGGGTTCACCGCGACGCAGCGGTTGGCGTCGAAGATGGCGTGCTCGCGGTTGATCGCCGTGGGGGTGTCGGCGTAGCAGATGTTGCCGCCCGCGCGGTAGCACGTCCAGCCGCTGCGGTAGTACCAGCAGCGCGTGTCCTGCGAGACGTTACCGCCGATGGTGCCCTGGTTGCGAATTTGTGGTGAGGCCACGACCCCGGCCGCCTGGGCCAGGAGCGGGAACTTGCTCTTCACGACCGGATGCTGCACCACCTCGGTGAGGGTGGTGGCCGCGCCGATTTCCAGGCCGCCGTCGGCGGTCGCCTTCACGCCGCGCAGTTGCTGGACGCCGCTCAAGTCCACCACCACTTTCGGGCGCTTGTTGCGGTCCTTCAGCCAGTCGAAGGAATCCATGCCGCCGGCAAGCACCCACGCGTCCTTCCGGTGCCTGTCGAGCAGGGCCACGGCGTCATCGACGCTCGTGGGCTGGAACAGCTCGAAGACGGGCATCACGTCATGAATCGTGGCCATCGTGTCATCTCCTCCTGCGCGCGGACCTATACGCTGATGTCGCCGTCTACGCGAGCCGCCGCATGTTCTCGGCGCCGCGCATCATCGAATCGAGAATCTTGTGGTAGTCCGCGCAGCGGCACAGGTTGCCGGAGATGCCGTGCGCCAGTTCCTGCCGGGTGGGGTTCGGGTTGGTCTTGAGGAAGCCCACCGTTGACATGATGAACCCCGACATGCAGAACGCGCACTGGAAGCCCTGTTCATCGACCACGGCCTGTTGCACCGGGTGGAGCGTGCCGTCGGCCGCCTCCAAACCTTCGACGGTCTGGATCTTCCGGCCGCGGACCGTATGCGTGAGGATGGAGCAGGCATAGTGCGGGATGTCGTCGATGAGCACCGTGCACGCGCCGCATTCCGCGCGGTCGCACCCGAGCTTCGTGCCGGTGAGGCCAAGCTTGTAGCGCAGCGTCATGGCGAGCGTTTCCTGCTTCATGACATCGACGCGCCGCATCTGGCCGTTGACGTTCAGCGTCATCAGACGCTCGACGGCGCCGGGCATCGACGACCCCTGCCCGAGCAGCGCCGGACCGCGGAACATATACGCGGAGGCGGAGACGGTCGCGCCCGCCGCAATCACGCCCTTGATGAACGCACGGCGTGAAACAAAGGGCCTGGGTTCTTCTGGCGTCTCAGTCTTGGGCGTCTCAGTCTTGAGTGTCATGGCGCATCCCTCCGTCGCAAAACCCGAGCGGCGGGGCCATCTTAGCAAAGCGGCGGCAGCGCGAGACAAGTATTCCGAGCGATAAGGTTTTTATTGGTAAGCCTGGCCTGCCCGGGGCTGGGGCGAGCGTGCGTGGTGTCAGGGCCAGGGGCGCATAACGGGCCTTCGGTCAACGCCGTGGTCGGCCTGCGGCGGTACACTGGCGTATGACGAGGACGATCTCCATCGACCGGCCCGACCAGCTTGCGGAGGCCGTGGCCCGCTGGCAGGCGGCGCCGAGCATCGCGCTCGACACCGAGTTCGTCCGCGAGCGTACGTTCCGCGCCAGGCTCGGCTTCGTGCAGGTGGCCGTGGCGGGCGAGGTGGCGCTCGTGGATGCGGTGCGGATCAACGACCTCTCGCCCCTCGGCACCATCCTCGCGTCCGCCGGTAGCCGCAAGATTTTGCACGCCTGCTCGGAGGATCTGCCGGTGCTGCGCAGGGCGACCGGCGTGTCGCTCACGCCCCTGTTCGATACGCAGATCGCCGCCGCCTTTGCCGGGCTCGGATTGTCCCTTTCGTACGCGGCGCTGATTCGCGCGCTTTTGGGCGTGCAACTCGACAAGGACGAAACGCGCACGGACTGGCTGCGCCGGCCGCTTTCTCCCGAGCAACTGCGCTACGCGGCCGATGACGTCGAGTATCTGCCGGCGGCCGCCGCCGAACTCGAGCGGCGCCTGGTCGCACTGGGCCGGCTCGAATGGGCCCTTGAAGACTCGGCCACGCTCGCCGCGTCGGATGCAGACGGACCAGCCCCCTCTGACGCGTGGCGCCGGGTAAAGGGCCTCGATCGATGTCCGCCCCTCGTCCAGGCGGTCGCGCGCGGGCTCGCGGCGTGGCGCGAACGAGAGGCCGCCCGGCTCGACGTCGCCCGGCCGTTCCTGCTGCGCGACGAGACGCTCCTCGCCCTCGCGCGTCGGGACACCGTGTCTCTGCAAGAGGTTGTCCGGCTCCCCGGCTACGACCCGCGACGCCACGCCACGTACGCCCCGCAGTGGATCGAGGCGCTGGCCGCGGCACGCCATGCGATTGAAACTGGCGCGGCCTCAGTCGATGCGCCCGCGCACTCAGCAGCGGATCTCGACCGGCGACAGGCGATCGAGGACGCACTGGGCGCGCTCGTCGCGCGCCGCGCCGCGGAGCTCTCGCTCGCACCAGAACTGCTGTTGTCGCGCCGGCAGCGCGACCGTGCACTCGACGCATGGGGCGGTCGGGGCTCCCTCGCCAACGCCGTCGGCGGTTTCCGAGGCGCGCTGCTCGGCGCCGAACTCGACGCGCTCGCAGCGGTCAGTGCGGGCGACTCGCGATAGTGCGCGATCTCGATCGCGACTCGTTAATTGGATCACGAACCGATGCGATGATCCAATTCATGCCGAAGTCGTTCGAGAACGGCGTGCTCGACCGGCAGCCCATCAGCTAAGCGCTGCTCCAAAGCGTCCGCCTCATCGACGCG
>JBEQUD010000026.1:0-4143 GCA_040349235.1 Acidobacteriota bacterium | reverse complement strand
CCGATTCGTCCACCGAAGCGACGCCTTCGATGATCTCGCCGTCAGCGGGGATGAACTCCCCGGCGGCCACCGCCACGACGTCGTCCTTGCGCAGCGCGGCGGCGGGCACCACCTCCACCCGCCCGCCGGGCCCTAGCTTGTTGGCCACCGTTTCGGTGCGCGCCTTGCGCAGCGTGTCGGCCTGCGCCTTGCCGCGCCCTTCCGCCATCGCCTCCGCGAAGTTGGCGAAGAGGACCGTCAACCACAGCCAGAACGTGATCTGCGCCTCGAACCCGAGCCCCGGCCGGCCGAGCGCCGCGTCGAGCGCGAAGCGGATGGATGTGAGGACGCTGCCAATCTCGACCACGAACATGACGGGATTCTTCGCCATCGTGCGCGGGTGCAGCTTGCGGAGGGCGTCAACGACGGCGCCCTTGACGATCTGGGGATCCCAGATGGATCGCTGTTGTGCGTGTGCCATTAGAACACCTGCCCATGTGTCATCAAGAAGTGCTCGACAATCGGCCCGAGGCTGAGTGCCGGGAAGAACGTCAGTGCGCCCACGATGACGATGACGCTGACGAGAAGCGCCGAGAAGAGCGGCGTGGTCACCGGGAACGTGCCTGGCGAGGGCGGGACGCGCTTCTTGCTGCCGAGGCTGCCGGCGATCGCCAGCGGCGGGATGATCATGAAGAACCGCCCGAAGAGCATCGTCAGGGCGAGCGTCACGTTGTACCACTTCGTGTTGACGCTGATGCCGCCGAACGCCGACCCGTTGTTCGCCGCCGCCGAGGAGTAGGCGTAGAGGATCTCGGAAAGGCCGTGCGGCCCCGGATTCGCGATGCTGGACGTCCCGAAGCTCGGGGCGACGGACGAGATGGCCGTGAACACGAGGATGAACAACGGGAAGATGAGGACGCTGAGCATCGCCATCTGCACGTCGTAGGCCTGGATCTTCTTGCCCATGTACTCCGGTGTGCGCCCGACCATGAGGCCCGCGATGAAGACCGCGAGGATGATGTAGACCAGCATCCCGTAAAGGCCCGCGCCGACGCCCCCGAACACCACCTCGCTCAACTGGATATTGGCCAGCGGCACGAGGCCGCCGATGGGGGTGAACGAGTCGTGCCAGCCGTTGATGGCGCCGCAGCTCGCGTCCGTGGTCGCGGTGGCGAACAGGGCCGTGTTAGCGATGCCGAACCGCACTTCCTTGCCTTCCATGTTGCCGCCGGGTGTGCGCGCGCTGGCGACCTGGTTCGCGCCCGCCGCGGTGAGCAGCGGGTTACCGCGCGCTTCGGCCCAGTACGCGGTCGTCACGCCCGCGACGAACAGGAACGCCATTGCCGCCCACACCGCCCACCCGTGCTTGTGCGACCCGGTCATGTCGCCGAGCGTGTACGTGAGCCCCGCCGAGATCGCGAAGATGCCGAACATCGCGAGGAAGTTCGACAGCGGCGTCGGGTTCTCGAAGGGATGCGAGCTATTGGCGTTGAAGAAGCCGCCGCCGTTGGTGCCGAACTGCTTGATGATCTCCTGCGACGCGACAGGGCCCTGGGCAATGGTCTGCTCCTTCACCACCTGGGTCTGGGGCTTGCCGGTGGCGTCCGGCGCTGTGATCGTCTGCGGGTCGAGCACCGCCACCTTGTCGTAGGGACGCAGGTTCTGCACGACGCCCTGCGAGACGAGCGCCAGGGCTCCGACGATGCAGATGGGCAGCAGCACCCACAGCAGACCGCGCACCATGTCCACCCAGAAGTTGCCGATCGTGTCCTTCTCCTTCTGCGCGATGCCGCGGATGAAGGCGATGGCGACGGCAATGCCGACGGCGGCGGACACGAAGTTGTGGTACGCGAGCCCCGCCATCTGCGTGAGATAGCTCATCGTGGACTCGCCGCTGTACGCCTGCCAGTTCGTGTTCGTCGTGAACGAGGCCGCCGTATTGAAGGCCAGATCGGGTGCGACCGCACCGAACCCCTGCGGATTCCACGGCAGCCACTGCTGGACGCGCTGCAGCAGGTAGAGCACGAGCATGGAGACGATGCTGAAGAGCAGCACCGCGCCGGCGTACTCGGTCCACCGCATCTCGTGCGTCTCATCCACGCCCGTCGTGCGGTAGACCAGCCGCTCGACCGGACGGAGGACGGGGTCGAGCCACGTCCGCTTGCCGGTGAAGACCCGCGCCATGAAGCGCCCGAGCGGCGCCGTCACGGCCAGGATGGCCAGGAGAAAAAAGCCGATTTGAAGCCAGCCGTTGAGAGTCATGTCAGAACTTCTCCGGTTTCAGGAGTGCCACGGTCAAATAGACCAGCAGTCCGACCGTCACGAGCAGGCTGATGCCGTAATCGAGGACCATTTCTCTACCTCACTTCAGCCGGTCGCAGCCCACGACGTAGCCGAGGCTGAGTACGAAGAATCCGATCGTGATTGCCACATACAGGACGTCGAGCACGGTGTGCCTCCGTTCGTGTCTTTTCCACTCTTCGAGCGTAGAATCCGCGGGATAAGGGCGCACACAAAAGCGCCTAAAGATTTCCTGTGGCCTTCTGACCCGCCGCCCCGGGAACCTCCCAGCGACTTTTTAGTCCTCCGTCATGCCGTCCTAAGGCGGCCACCTGTATCGTCGATCCCGTGCGGAACAGGAGGGCACGATGAAGTCCTTGTCTATTGATCACACACGGATGAAGGGCTGGATCCCGGTGGGCGCGCCGCGCCCACGGGGACCGCAGTTGGCGGTGTACGTAGTCTCCACGACGTTCCGATGGACGACCGCAGCGCTCGACGCCGCGGCGCGCTACGCGCGCCGGCTCGGCGCGCGCATCGTCCTGCTCGTCCCGCAGGTCGTTCCGTACGCGGATCCCCTCGACCGGCCGTCCGACAGTACGTCGTCCGTGGTCGAGCACTTGCGTCAACTCGTGGTCCGCTTGCAGATCGACGCGACCATCCAGGTCTGTCTGTGTCGCACGCCGCGGATCGCGCTCGACGAACTGCTGCCCGCCGATGCCATCGTGCTCGTGGGCGGCCGGCGCCGCCGCTGGTGGCACACCCGCGAACAGCAGCTCGCGGTGGCCCTCGCGTGCAAGGGACGCCATGTCCTGCTGATACCGGGCACGCTGTTTCTCGGGCGTGGACGCGACATCGCCGTCACCGCGCCCGCGCCCCCGACGCCGCGTGTCTGGACGGGTCCGTCCGTCGTGGCGGGACGCACGCCAAGGCCCCAGTAATCCGGGGCCTCTTGTGGGGCCTCAGGCGCCCGGCTCGGTAACCAGGCGGTAGCCCACCCAGGGCTCGCTGATCAGGTACTTCGGATGCCCCGGATCCGGCTCGAGTTTCTTTCTGAGCTGGGCCATCAGGACCCAGAGGTGCTCGGGCTGATCGACGGCGTTCGGGCCCCAGATCGCTTTCAGGATGGCACGATGCGTCAACACGCGGTCCGGGTTGTGCGCGAGGAGTGAGAGCAGGTCGAATTCCTTGGGCGTGAGGCGGATCTCCGCGTCGCCGCGCACGACGCGCCGCCGGTCGTAGTCGATGGCCATGTCGCCGCACTGCACGCAGCCGACCTCGGATTCGTCCTCGGAGAACACGCGGCGCAGCGCCACGCGGATGCGCGCGAGCAGTTCTTCCGGGCTGAACGGCTTGGTGACGTAGTCGTCCGCACCCAGATCGAATGCCGTGACCTTGTCGGTGTCGCCCCCGCGCGCCGACAGCACGATGATCGGCACCTTGGATTCAGAGCGGATGCGGCGGCAGACCTCCGTGCCCTCGAGGTCCGGGAGGCCCAGGTCGAGCACGATGAGGTCCGGTGGGCGTGTCTCGAGGTTCTTGAGCGCGGCGGCACCGGTACTCGCGATGTCCACGTCGTAGCCGCGCGACTTCATCAACGGCCCCACGGACCGCTGAATCGAGACTTCGTCATCGACGAGCAGGATACGGGCTGACCTCGACATGGTACGTCTCCCCGGAATCCGTTACGACGCGTGCAGCTGGTCGCGCAACCGCGCTACCGCGCCGTCTCGGCCCGTGCCCTCGAACTGCTGCTCGAAGTGCACGAGCGCTGCGGTCACGATATCACGGTGGTGGATATCGGGACCGACAGCCTGCACCGCATCCAGCCAGAGGCGGTGGATGCGTTCGATGTCGTCGGGGGACAGTTCCGGGGCGTGCGCG
>JBEQUD010000009.1:0-10785 GCA_040349235.1 Acidobacteriota bacterium | reverse complement strand
AGTCGAACGGCTTGATGGCCACCCGCCGCTTTCGAACGGCAGGAATGTCCGGCAGGTCGGGCGGGTACGACGAAGAGGCACCTGTGGCTTCGGCCGCCGCGCCACCGCTAGCTGCGCGAGGCGACGCGGCTGGCGCCGCCACCGCTCCTCCTCCGGCGGCCCCTGGGTCGGTCATCACCTCGATGATGTTCTCGCTGATACCGGCCTTCTGCAGCTTGAGCAGGTCGGTGGTCGATAGCGTATAGGTCTTGCCTTCGCGCTTCAGTGTTCGGATGACCAGCGCCTCGGACATTCCGCCTTTCACGAGCGCGATCACCGTGTCAACGCCGGACACTGCCTTCGAGGCAGCCGCCGCTTTTGGCGGGGGGCTTTGAGCGGAAACGCCGACGGCCAGCAGCATCGCGACGAACGACGTCAGAATCAGTTTCATGCGCACACCTCCAAAATCGGTCACACTGGTATTAGCGTCATTCCGCGTCTTCTCTGATCAGATCGATCAGGGAAGCCAAAGCCCGAAGTCCCTGGTCTAACCCCCAACCGCCTGAAACACCTTCCGCAGCTCGGAGGCCGCCCGCTGCAACTCGTCTCTAGCGCTGGTCAAGTCATTGGAAATCAATGAGTTCCTGGCATCTTCGATCAGCGCGTCAACCTGCGACATTGACGTGAGCAGGTCGGTCCTCACGGCCTGGCCTTGGCCTGCCAGCGTGTCGCGAAGGACTTCGAGATTCCGGCGCGCGCGCTCCGCATTCGCGGCGGTCGTCTTCAGGCGCCCCACCAGCTCCTCCTGTTCCTGGCGGTCCACGGCCGGGGGCGCGCCGGCTGGCGCTGGCTGGGCGACGGCCGTCTTCGCCGCGGGCGCCGTCCGCGCGACCGGTTCCCTCTCCGAAGGCGACGACAAAGGCGGCGGTGGAAGCGGCGAAGGTTCAGATGACGGCGCGGCGCCCACGTTCAACGACGAACCGAGCTCCTGAAGACGGCCGCCGAGTTCGGACAGTTGCCCGTCCGCCCATGCCGGTTCGACCGACCGGATGCTCGCGGCGACAGTTGCGGCCCGCCGGTAGGAGACTGCCGCCTGGGCCTTATCGGCGTTCTGCGCCTTCGGGGCGGTGGACTCGAAGTCTCCAACCTGCCGATAGACCATGGCAATCTCTTTTCGCAGCGGCGTCTGGCCTTGCGACAGCGCGTCGGCGCGATCGAGGAACCGCCGCATTTCGGCGACGAGGCGTCTCAATCGCTCTCGGTCCGAAGCCTGAGCAGACAGGGAGCGCAGCGCGCCGGAGGAAATAAGCTGATTCGCCGCCTGAACATCGGCAATTTTTTCCGCCAACGGCACGGCCTGCTGTGAATCGAGCCATCGAGCCACTCTGGCGTTCAGCAGCGCCACGAGCCGTTCCGCCTCCGCCTGCTTTGCCTCGAGTTGCGCCCGCTCCATTCGACCCGCGACGACCATCCAGGCGCCGGCGCACGCGACGATCACGAGCATCGCGGACAGCAACGCCGCGACCCTGTTTCGAGACACCAGCTTGCGGAAACGATAGGCAGAGCTCTCCGGGCGCGCCACGATTGGGCGTCCGTCCAGACATCGACGCAGGTCCTCCGCAAGTATCCGTACGGTGAGATAGCGGCGCAGCGGATCGCGCTGCAATGCCGTCAAGACCACACGATCCAAATCGGGATGACTCGTTCGTCTCGACTCCGGATTTCGCGTCGCCGGCTTCGCGCCCGCCGCGAGCTCCTTGCTCGGCGGCTTCGGATCGACTCCCACCAACTGAGCCGCCAGATTCGGTCGGCCCTCGCTGTCCAGGTAGGGAAGCCGGCCGGTCAAAAGCTGGTAGAGCACCACGCCGATGGAGTAGATGTCGCCGCTCTTGCCGGCAGGATTACCCGCGATCTGCTCCGGGCTCGCATAGCCCGGCGTCATGATCATGGTTGGCTCGCCGGGCGACGACGGCGATGCAACCAATCCATCGAGTGTATCGACCTTGGCGATGCCGAAATCGACCAGCTTCACGCGCCCTTCGGCCGTGACGAGAATGTTGTTGGGCTTGATGTCCCGGTGAGCGATCGCGTGCCCGTGCAGATATTCCACGGCATCGCATACCTCCGCGATCATTCGCACCCGAGTCTGAACATCGGCGCTCACTCGATTGCAGTACTCGTCGATGGGCGAACCGGCGATGTACTCCATCACGTAGAACGGCCGCCCGTCTTCCGTGTTGCCGCCGTCGAGAATTCGCGCGATGTTGGGATGATCGAGGCCGGCGAGGATCTGGCGCTCCTGCTTGAATCGCTGGATGAAGTTGGGCTCGGAGGCGCCTAGGCCACCAATCACCTTGAGCGCCACAACCTTATGGAAGACGTCGTCGTTTCTGAGCGCCAGGTAGACAACGCCCATCCCGCCGCGGCCAAGTTCCCTGAGGATTCTGTAGTTGCCAATTTGGAGAGGCAGGTCATGGCCGCCGGCCGGAGTGTTCTCGGGGACGCCCGATAGAAACGCATTCGCGAGAAAGCGGCTGTCGTCGCCCGCATCGACCATCGCCAGCAATTCCATTCTTAGCGGGTCGCCCGGCGGCGTCTTCGCGTCGATGAAGGGCTGGCGGGCGCCAGGCGGCAGGCCCATCGCTTCGTCAAAGAGCGCCCGTAGGCGGGCAAATTCCTCGGTAGTCATCCGTTCGATATCGCCTGAAACCGCGTCTTCAGCCACGAACGGGCGAACACCCAATCACGGCGGACCGTCGGCAGCTTCTCACCGAGAATCTCGCAGACCTCCTTGTCGGTGTGTCCGCCAAAGAACCGGAGTTCCACCACCCGGCTGGCGCGCTCGTCGAGCTTTGCAAGCGCCGTGAGGGCCTCATCTAGAGCGAGCACATCCACGTTGTATGGCTCGCCGCCCGGCACGAATTCGAGCGTGACCCGTTCGAGACCCCCGCCGCGCTTGCGGGAGCGCTTTTGTCGCGCGTGGTCCACAAGCACTCGCCGCATAGCCAGTGCGGCTAGCGCGAGGAAATGCTGCCGGTTGTGGACGGTGTCCGGCCCGTGCATCAGTCGGAGATAGGCCTCGTTGACCAAGGCCGTCGGCTGCAAGGTATGCTGCCGGGCTTCGCCTCTCATGTGGCGGGCGGCAAGGCGACGCAGTTCGCCATACAAGGCGCTCATCACGCCGTTCACGGCCTCACCGTCGCCGTGGCGCATGCGAGCGAACAGCGCGGTCAAATCTGGACCGCTGGCTGACATCTTTAGAACTCCGGAGTGGAAAAGAGGGCCGAAGGTCGAGATTCTAACGCAGGACTGGTCGGAACCGGGCGTGAAAATAACGCAAACCGTCACGCGCGAGTGGCCGAACGTTACACCATCCGCGTAGGGTTCTTCAGATTTTCGCGACAAAACCGTCCGGCGCCCCCCCGCTGGCGGAGCGGAGGCGACATCGGGCCGCGTCGCGGCAAGATCACGCGCCGCACCACGACGGCGGCGCCATCCTTCCAAGCTTCACCACGCGACGAGGGCAGAGCAGTCGTACTGGGCGGCTACGGCCACGTCGCTCGCCGGAAAGCTGCGCTTCCGCTCGGTCACTCCTACTGCGTCCGCACCAGCGGTTGGACGGCATCGGTCACGGCTCCCCGTTTGAGGGCGGCCGGTCCTCGATCCAGTAACGGCGCGCTGCAGGTTCGCCTCGCGGCGATCCAGGTCCCCGTGATCCGTGCTGACGGAATTGCCCATGCCGGTGCCTGCCATGTACGGACCATGTTCGAATCAGCTGGTGATCGCCGCGGCAGCGGAAGGGTACGAACCGGAAGCGAGCCGTTCCGGCGCCCGACACGGGGAGCCGCGACCGATGCCGTTCAACCGCCTTCCGTTGGGGCGGACGCTACTTCGCGAACGTGACGTTCGGCGAGAACGTCCAGCGGTGGGGCGGGCGGTAGATGCCCACGTCCTTCGTCCGCGACTTCACCCGGAACGTATACAGCAGGCGGTGGTAGTCGTAGGGCACGCCGTCCCGCTTGTGGACGGCGAGGTCCAGCTTGTAGGTGCCCTCGACGAGATCGAGACTGTCCACCGCGAACGTCACCTCGGCGTCCCCGCTCAGGCCTTCCGGGTTCATGTCCTCCGCGTAGGTGTTCGTCCCGTAGCAGCAGACACCGTCGGCGTTGAACAGGCCGACACCGAACACGAAATCGTCCACCGGCTGGTGCGCGCGGACCTTCAGCCGGACGGCGAACGGCTCGCCCGAGTGGAAGACGAACGAGGGCTCACCGTGGCCGTCGATGAGCGTCACGTCGGTAATCTCCACCTCGCGCGACCCCCAGCGGCCCTCGGTGGCCTGGAACATGTCGGTCGGCGAGTCGGCCGATGGCACTAGCGTCTCGTCGGGCACCGGCTGCGCCGGCTGCACAGCCTGCTCGACGGCCTTGGCGTTGGTCGCCGCGAGCAGATCCTGCTCGCCCTGCTCGACCGCCATGAGGTACGCACCGACCACGCGCTTGGGGTCGCCCTGCGCGCGGAGGCGGCCGGCCTCGAGCCACACGACCTCGTCGCAGAGGTGTTCGACCAGACCGAGCGAATGGGTGACGAGCAGAATCGTCTTACCGCGCCGCCTGAACTCCGCGAACTTGTCCAGGCACTTGTGGGTGAAGCCTTCGTCGCCGACGGCGAGCACCTCGTCAACGAGCAGCACTTCCGGATCCACGTGGATCGCGACGGCAAACCCCAGGCGCATGTACATGCCGGAGGAGTACGTCTTGACCGGCGCATCGATGAAGTCGCGCAGCTCGGCGAAGTCCACGATTTCGTCGAAGCGCTCCTGAACCTGCCGCTTCGTGAGGCCGAGCATGATGCCGTTGATGAAGACGTTCTCGCGCCCCGAGATCTCGGGGTGGAATCCGGCCCCGAGCTCGATGAGCGCGGAGATGCGTCCTTCGACGCGCACGGTCCCGCTGGTCGGCTTGGTGATGCCGGCAACCAGCTTCAACGCGGTGCTCTTGCCCGAGCCGTTGCGCCCGATGACCCCGAAGGTGGATCCCTTCCGCACGTTGAACGAGACATCGGACAACGCGGGAAAGACCTCGTTCGGCCGCAGGTCGCGCAGGATGCTCCGCTGGAGCAGCGCGCTCTTGAGCGTCGAGAAGTGGCGGCCGCTGTAGCGGCGGTAGGCCTTCGAGACGCCGACGAGCTCTATCGCGTTCGTGCCCGCGTTCGTGCCCGTGTTCATGCGCGCCCCTCGCGTGCCGTCATACGGCCTCGGCGAACGAATCGCGCAGGCGGTCGAACAACCAGAAGCCCGCGAGGAAAAACAGGACGGACGCCCCGCCCGTGGCGAGCAGCCACTTCCAGTGGCCGATGGGGCCGCGGAAAAACAGAATCTCCTGGTACGACACGACGATGTGCGTCATCGGGTTGAGATCCAGGACGTGCTTGCTGAAGCCGGGCGCCTCTTTGATCCAGTAGAGGATCGGCGTCGAGAAGAACCAGAGCGTCAGCACGTTCGACAGGATGTCGCGGATGTCGCGGAAGTGCACCGTGAGCGCGGCAAGAAACAGGGCGAGGCCCGCCGTGAAGACCAGCTGCACGAGAACCGTCACCGGGAACCAAACGAGATCCCAGGCGTCCGGCCATCGCTGGTAGTAGATGAGGAAGAGCACCAGGATCGGCAGACCCAGGAAGAAGTGCATCATGTTCGCCAGCACGCTGACGAGCGGGAGGATCTCGGCGGGGAAGAGGACCTTCTTGATGAGATTCCCCCCGGAGATGAGCGACCCGGCGGCCTCCGAGAGCGAGGACGTGAACCACGTCCAGGGAAGGATGCCGCAGAACATGAAGAGCGCGAAGGGCTCGATCTCCTTCGAGTGCGTCGCCGGAAGCACGACCGCGAACACGAAGGTGTAGATGAGGAGAAAGAGCAGCGGGTTGATGAACGACCAGAAGAAGCCGAGCACCGAGCCCCGGTAGCGCGCCTTGAGATCGCGCGCCACGAGGCTCGAAATCAGGCCACGATACCTGAAGAGGTTGGAAAGGTTGGCAAACAATTACGAGCGGATTCTAACGCGAGCCGCCACCTGCAGCCGAACGAGCGACTTGAGGAGCGCCACCCGCGCGCGCTCGAAATCCAGATTCCCGCCGGGCTTGGCCAGCCGCTCTTCGGCGCGGCGTTTGGCCGCCTCGGCGCGGGCCAGGTCGATTTCCTGCGCCGACTCCGCAATCTGCGCGAGGATCGTGACACGGTCCGGCTGCACCTCGGCGAACCCGAAGGCGATGGCGAGATAGTGCTTGTCCTGCCCCTGCCGGTACCAGAGCTGGCCCACCTGCAGCGTCGCGAGCATCGGGGTGTGGCCCGGCAGGACCCCGAAGTAGCCTTCGGCCCCCGGGATCTGGACCTCGTCCACCTGCTCGTTGATGAGCGAGCGGTCCGCGGACACGATGTGCAGCTGCAGGTGCGCGGGAAGTGCCATCCTAGGCCGCCTTGCGCTTCTTGAACTTCTCGAGCACTTCCTCGATGCTGCCGACCAGGTAGAAGTCCTGCTCCGGGATCTCGTCGTGCTTGCCCTCGACGATTTCCTTGAAGCCGCGGATCGTGTCGGCAATCGGGACGTACTTGCCCTCGAGGCCCGTGAACTGCTGCGCGACGAAGAACGGCTGCGAGAGGAAGCGCTGGATCTTGCGGGCGCGCGAGACCGTGAGGCGGTCGTCTTCGGACAGCTCGTCGATGCCGAGAATGGCGATGATGTCCTGCAGGTCCTTGTAGCGCTGGAGGATTTGCTTGACCTGGCGCGCCACCGAGTAGTGCTCGTCGCCGATGATGCGCGGGTCGAGGATGCGCGAGCTCGAGGCCAGCGGGTCCACGGCCGGGTAGATGCCGAGCTCCGCGATCTGGCGGGAGAGGTTGGTGGTCGCGTCCAGGTGAGCGAAGGTCGTGGCCGGCGCCGGGTCCGTGTAGTCGTCGGCCGGCACGTAAATCGCCTGGACGGACGTGATCGATCCGTTCTTCGTTGACGTGATGCGTTCCTGCAGCTCGCCCATCTCGCTCAACAGCGTCGGCTGGTAGCCGACGGCCGACGGCATGCGGCCGAGCAGCGCCGACACTTCCGACCCCGCCTGCGTGAAGCGGAAGATGTTGTCGATGAAGAGCAGCACGTCCTTGCCTTCCGCGTCGCGGAAGTATTCGGCGACGGTGAGCGCCGAGAGACCGACGCGGAGAAGCGCGCCCGGCGGTTCCGTCATCTGTCCGTAGACGAGGGCCGCGCGCGACTTGCTCTGGTCCTTGATGTCGATGACGCCGCTCTCCTGGAACTCGAGCCAGAGGTCGTTGCCTTCGCGCGTGCGTTCGCCGACGCCGCCGAACACCGACACGCCGCCGTGCTTGACGGCGATGTTGTGGATCAGTTCCTGGATGATGACGGTCTTGCCGACGCCGGCGCCCCCGAACAGCCCGATCTTGCCGCCCTGGAGGTACGGCTCGAGGAGGTCGATGACCTTGATGCCCGTCTCGAACATCTTCAGTTCGGTGGACTGGTCTTCGAGCGACGGGGCCGCGCGGTGGATCGACCAGTGCTCTTTGGCCTCGACAGGACGATCGGGGAAGTCCACGGGCTCGCCGAGCACGTTCAGCACGCGGCCGAGCGTGCCGGGACCGACGGGCACCTGGATGGGATGGCCGAGGTCGGTTGCCTTCATGCCGCGCTGCATCCCGTCGGTCGCCTTCATGGCGACGGCGCGGACGCGGTTCTCGCCCAGGTGCTGCTCGACTTCCGCAATGACGTCGATGGGGCCGGTCTGCTCCGGGTGCTCGGAGACGACGCGCAGCGCGTTGTAGATTTGCGGCAGGTGGCCGGCCTCGAACTCGACGTCGATGACGGGCCCGATTACCTGAACGATCTTGCCGACATTCTGATTAGCCATATGAACCGATCCTGATCTCTAAGCCGTACGCCGTCCTATAACGCCTGCGCGCCCGACACGACTTCGATGATCTCGCGGGTGATCGCGGCCTGGCGCACTTTGTTCATGTAGAGCGTGAGGCCGCTGATCATCTCGCGCGAGTTCTTCGTGGCCGTGTCCATCGCGGTCATCTGCGCCGCGAAGAACGCGGCATTCGATTCGAGGAGCGCCCGGTAGACCTGCACTTCGACGTACCGCGGCAGCAGCTCGTTGAAGATTTCCTGCGGCGACGGCTCGTAGAGGTAGTCGAGTTGCAGCTGCGCGGCGGCCGCGGCCGGCGTCTGCGACTCGACGTCCGCGCGGGCAATGGGCAGCAGCTGGTCCACGACCAGGCGCTGGGTCATCACGGACTTGAACTCGTTGTAGACGAGCACGACCCGATCGACCTTGCCCGAGATGAACGCCTCGATCGCCGTCTTGGCGATGCCTTCGGCGTCCGCGTAGCGCAGTTTCTGGAAGAGGCCGGTTTCCTCGAACAGCACTTCCAGGCCGCGGCGCGAGAGGAAGTCGCGGCCCTTGCGTCCGACGAGGCCGAGCGCGCACGTCTCGGCGCTGCCCGCGATGAAGGCCGCGGCCCCCTTGACGACGTTGGTATTGAAGCTGCCGCACAGACCCTTGTCGCCCGTGACGACGATGACCAGCGTCTTGCTGCCCTCGGCCGGCGGACGGACGGTCAGCAGGGGATGGATGGACGGATCGACGCGCGAGGCCACGCTCGCCAGCACGCGCTGCATCTGCAGGGCGTAGGGACGGGCGTTCATCATGCGCTCCTGCGCGCGGCGCAGCTTCGACGCGGCGACCATCTTCATCGCCTTCGTGATCTGCTCGGTGTTCTTGACCGCGCGGATCCGGCGCCGGAGATCGATAAGTGAGGGCATGTGCTCGGCTGCCCTTAGGCGACCGACACCTTTCTCGCCGCGAAGGCCGCGGAGAAGTCCTTGATGGCCGCATCGAGCGCGGCCTTCAGCTGGTCGTCGAGCTGCTTCTTCTCGGCGATGTCGCGCAGGATGGCCGCGTGCCGTGTCTCGAGGAACCTGTAGAACTCGACCTGGTACTCGCGGAGCGACGCGACGGGGATGGTGTCGAGGTGCCCCACCGTGCCGGCATAGAGGATGGCCACCTGCCGTTCGACCGGCAGCGGCTCGTATTGCGGCTGCTTGAGGAGCTCGACCAGCCGGGCGCCGCGATTGAGCTGCGCCTGCGTGGCTTTGTCGAGGTCGCTGCCGAACTGCGCGAACGCGGCGAGCTCGCGGTACTGCGCGAGGTCGAGACGCAGCGTGCCCGCGACCTGACGCATCGCCTTGATCTGGGCCGAGCCGCCGACGCGCGAGACGGAGTTGCCGACGTTGATGGCCGGGCGAACGCCCTGGTTGAACAGATCCGATTCGAGGAAGATCTGCCCGTCGGTGATCGAGATGACGTTGGTCGGGATGTAGGCCGACAGGTCGCCGGCCTGCGTCTCGATGATGGGCAGCGCCGTCAGCGACCCGCCGCCAGCCGCGGCGTTCAGCTTCGCCGCGCGCTCGAGCAGACGCGAGTGCAGGTAGAAGACGTCGCCGGGGTACGCCTCGCGGCCCGGCGGGCGGCGCAGCAGCAACGAGATCTCGCGGTACGACTGCGCGTGCTTCGACAAGTCGTCGTAGACGACCAGCGCGTGACGGCCGCTGTCGCGGAAGTATTCGCCGAACGTGCACGCCGAGTACGGGCTGATGTAGAGCAGCGGCGCCGGGTCGGACGCCGTCGCGGCGACGACAATCGTGTAGCGCATCGCGTCGGCGGCCTCGAGCGTGCGCACGACCTGCGCGACGGTGGACTGCTTCTGGCCGATCGCGTTGTAGATGCAGATGACGCCCGTGTCCTTCTGGTTCAGGATGGCGTCGATGGCAACGGCGGTCTTGCCGGTCTGGCGGTCACCGATGATGAGCTCGCGCTGGCCGCGGCCAATCGGCACCATCGCGTCGATGGCCTTCAGCCCGGTCTGCATCGGCTCCTTCACGGGCTGCCGGTCCACGACGCCGGGGGCGAGCCGCTCGATGGGCGCGAACTGCTTGGTGACGATGGGGCCCTTGCCGTCGATGGGCTGGCCGAGCGCGTTGACGACGCGGCCGAGCAGTTCCTCGCCGACGGGCACCGAGATGATGCGGCCGGTGCGCTTGACGAGGTCGCCTTCCTTGATCTCCTTGAACTCGCCAAGGAGCACGGCGCCGACGCTTTCCTCTTCGAGGTTCAGGGCGATGCCGTAGACCCCGTGGGGGAATTCGAGCATTTCGCCGGCCATGGCGTTCTCGACGCCGTGCACGCGCGCGATGCCGTCACCGATGGAGATGATGCTGCCCACCTCGGCGACGTCCACGTCCACGGCGTAGCTGCCAATCTGCTCGCGGATGATCTTGGATATTTCTTCGGCTTTTATGTCCATCGCTGATTCCTGCCCCTGACCCGCACGTCACACGTCAAATGTCTACACGTTCTCCACGAGCTTCTGCTTCAGCTTCGCGAGCGTGGTCGTCACGCTTCCGTCGTACACGGTGCTGCCGACACGCGCCACCACGCCGCCGATGATGGACGGATCGACGTTCGTCGCCAGCGTCACCGTGCGTCCCGTGATGCGGGCCAGGCTCTGCTCGAAGGCCTGTGCGCGATCCGCGGACAGCGGCGTGGCGGTGGTGAGCTCGGCGCGCACGATGTTCTGAAGGTCGAGCACCCGCTCGCGATAGAACACGAGGATGTCGGCCAGCAGGTTCAGCCGCTCGCGCCCCGCGAGCACGCCGAGCAGCTTGGCGAGCACAGGCGAGGTGTTCTGCCGCGCGGTCAATTCGGCGACCGCGGCCTGTTTGCGCGGGACCGGCACGGCGG
>JBEQUD010000310.1:0-3554 GCA_040349235.1 Acidobacteriota bacterium | reverse complement strand
CGCTCGTCGTGGTCGCCCTGCTGCTCGGCGTCTGGCGCGCGCCGGCGTGGAAGGCCGCGCTGTTCTCGCTGGCCACCGCGTTTGCCGTGGCTATCTTCGCCTACGGCATGCCGCTGCCGCTGGCCGTCGCGGCCACGGGCTACGGCGCCGCCTACGGCTTGTTCCCCATTGGCTGGCTGGTCTACTCCGCGATTCTTCTGTTCGACGTCACGGTCGAGGCCGGCTGCTTCGAGGCCATCAAGCACTCGCTCCGGCGCGTCAGCGGCGATCAGCGCCTGCTGGTGCTGCTCATCGCGTTCTGCTTTGGCGCCTTCATCGAGGGCACGTCGGGCTTCGGGACGCCCGTCGCCGTGTCCGCCTCGCTGCTCGCAGGCCTCGGGCTGCCCGCGTTCACGGCCGCGGCCCTCTGCCTCGTCGCCAACACCGCCCCGGTGGCCTTCGGCGCGCTTGCGACGCCCATCGTCGGCCTGGCCGGTGTGACGGCGCTGCCCATCGGCACCCTCAGCGCCGCCGTCGGGCGCTTGTCGCCGCTGATTGCCGTCTTCATTCTGATGTACCTGATGGTGCTGATGGCCGGATGGAGCGGCGCCGTCGCCGTCTGGCCGGCCGCCGCGGCCTGCGGCATCAGCTTCGCCATCACGCAGTTCCTCGTGTCGAATTTCGTCGGCCCGTACCTAACCGACATCATCAGCGCGTTCGCGTCGGCGGCCGTCCTGCTCCTCATGATCAACTGGTGGAAGCCGACCCCCGGCTCGAAGTTCGACATGAAGGCGGCCGAGGCGCCGACCCACGCGGGGTGGGGTGCGGTGGTGCGCGCATGGGTCCCGTATATCCTGCTCGTCGTCCTGGTGGTCATCTGGGGCACGGCGTGGGGCGGCCGGGTGCTCGGCGGCCCGACGCTCAAGTGGAACGTGCCGCTGCTGCACAACGCCGTCATCCTGACGTATCCGGTCAAGGCCACCAACACACCGTACGCGGCGGTCTTCACGTTCAACTGGCTGGCCAGTGCGGGCACCGCGACGTTCCTCGCGGCCTTGCTGGCGGCACTCTTCACCGGTGTCAGCCTCGGGCGGTTCGCAAGCCTGATGGTCGGCACGCTGAAGCGGCTCATCATCCCCGAGCTGACCTTCGCGGCCGTCGTCGCGCTCGCCTACATCATGAACTACAGCGGCGCCACGGCCACGCTGGGCCTCGTGCTCGCGCGCACGGGCGTGCTGTTCCCGTTCTTCAGCGCGTTCCTGGGCTGGCTCGGCGTGTTCCTCACAGGGAGCGACACCTCCGCCAACCTGCTGTTCGGCAACCTGCAGGTCATCAGCGCGCGCACATTGGGCTTGAACCCGGTGCTGATGGCGGCCGTCAACTCCACGGCGGGCACGCTCGGCAAGATGGTGTCGCTCCAGAGCATCGCCGTCGCCACGGCCGCGACGGGCATGGCGCGCGACAACGAAGCCAAGCTGTTCCTGTTCACGCTGAAACACAGCGTGGGCCTGACGGTTGTCATGGGCCTGCTGGCGATGCTGTTCGCTTATGTGTTCCCGGGCGCCATTCCCACCAGCTAAACTGTTGGGGCCCTCGCGAGACCGCGGTTACACGACGCGCAAACGCGATAGAGCCGAAAACGCGTAGAGCCGTAGAGAACGCCACAGAGCCATAGAGGAAGAGAGACGGATGCCGAAGCTTGCTGCGAATCTGACGTTCATGTTCACCGAGGTAGCCTTCCTCGACCGTTTCAAGGCGGCGGCCGCCGCCGGCTTCAAGGGCGTCGAATACCTCTTTCCCTACGACTTCGAAGCGGCCGTCATCAAGCAGAAGCTCGCCGAGAACGGCCTCGCCCAGGTGCTGCACAACCTGCCTGGCGGGAACTGGGCGGGCGGCGACCGCGGCATCGCGTGCCTGCCTGACCGCGTGGACGAATTCCAGGCTGGTGTGGATACCGCCATCAGGTATGCCACCACGCTCGGCTGCACGCAGCTGAACACCCTGGCGGGCATCAAGCCGGTAGGCGTCGATGCCTCGACCGCGCGCGCGACCCTCGTCAAGAACCTGCAGTACGCGGCCCCGCGCCTCAAGGCCGCGGGCATCCGGCTGCTCATCGAGCCGATCAACACGCGCGACATCCCCGGGTTCTTTCTCACCCACACGGCGCAGGCGCTCGAGATCATCGACGCGGTCGGGTCCGACAACCTGTTCCTGCAGTACGACATCTACCACATGCAAATCATGGAGGGCGACCTCGCGCCTACCATCGAAAAGCACCTGGCGCGCATCGCCCACCTGCAACTGGCCGACAACCCGGGCCGGCACGAGCCCGGAACGGGCGAAATCAACTATGCCTTCCTCCTGGGGTTCATCGATCGCATCGGCTACCCCGGCTGGATCGGCTGCGAATACAAGCCGGCCGGCGCGACCGAAGCTGGCCTCGGCTGGACCAAACCGTACTTGACGTAGGAGCACACGTTCACATGGCACAGATCGGATTCGTCGGGCTCGGCATCATGGGCAAGCCCATGGCGCTCAACATCCTCAAGGGCGATCACAAGGTCTTCGCGTATTCCCGGAGCGGGGTCCCGGCCGACGTCACCGCGGCGGGCGGCGTGGCCTGCGCGAGCGCCAAGGAGGTCGCGCAGAAGAGCGACGTCATCATCACGATGCTGCCCGACACGCCCGATGTCGAGAAGGTGCTGTTTGGCGCCAACGGGGTCGCCGAGGGCCTGTCGAAAGGCAAGACCGTCATCGACATGAGCTCGATCTCCGCCATCGCCACGAAGGGCTTCGCAACCAAGATCAACGCCCTCGGCTGCGAATACCTCGACGCGCCGGTGTCGGGCGGCGAGGTCGGCGCGAAGAACGCGGCCTTGACGATCATGGTCGGCGGCACGCAGGCGGCCTTCGACGCCGTGCAGCCGATTTTCGCGCTGATGGGTAAGAACATCACGCTCGTCGGCGGCAACGGCGACGGCCAGACCTGCAAGATCGCGAACCAGATCATCGTCGCCCTCACCATCGAGGCGGTCAGCGAGGCGCTGGTCTTCGCGTCGAAAGCCGGCGCCGACCCCGCCAAGGTGCGCCAGGCGCTGATGGGCGGCTTCGCGGCGTCGCGCATCCTCGAAGTGCACGGCGAACGGATGATCAAGCGGACGTTCGACCCCGGCTTCCGCATCGAGCTGCACCAGAAGGACCTGAGCCTCGCCCTCGACGGCGCGCGCGCGCTCGGCGTGTCGCTGCCGAACACCGCCTCGGCGCAGCAGCTCTTCAGCGCGTGTGTGGCGCAGGGCGGCGCGAAGTGGGACCATTCGGCGATGGTTCGGGCGCTCGAGACCCTCGCCGCCCACAAGGTCGCCGAGTAGGTCTCGCCGGCGAGCATCCTATTCGGACGCGCGCTGTTCGATGGGAGGGTGATGCGGTCCCCGACTCGCGGGGTTCATCCTCCACCGCCGCTCGCACGCACCGTGACGCACGCACCGTGCCGCTCGCACGAGAGAAGTCCCCACCCATGCCGCAGAACGTGCTCATCGTTCCCGACAAGTTCAAAGGCACACTCACGGCGCTGCAGG
>JBEQUD010000488.1:0-5275 GCA_040349235.1 Acidobacteriota bacterium | reverse complement strand
ACGCCGTGCTCCTCGGCTCGACGGTCGTGGCGTCAGTGGCCTCGGTCGTCGTCGAGCGGGCGATCCTCGGCAACGAGCCGCTGTTCCACGTGCCCGCGTACCACCTCGTCCATCCGGCGGAACTCGGCGCCTACGCGGGGCTCGGCATCATGGGCGGGCTGTTGTCCCTGGTCTTCTGCAAGGGGCTTCTGGCCGTGCGGTCGCTGTTCCTGCGGCTACCAGCCTGGACACGCGCGCTCCAGCCAGCGCTCGGCGGGGTCCTGATTGGTCTGCTCATCATCGCCGCGCCCGAAGTCATGGGCGTCGGCTACGAATCGGTTGACCGGGCCTTGAATGGTGGCCTGTTCGCCAGGACGCTCGTCGTGCTTTGCCTGCTCAAAATTGCGGCGACCGTCGTGTCCTATGCCTCCGGCAACGCTGGTGGAATCTTCGCGCCGAGCCTGTATATCGGTGCCATGGCCGGGGGGATCGTGGGGACGCTGGTGCATCGGTATGCGCCATTCTCGACGGGCGAGCCCGGCGCGTACGCCCTCGTGGGGATGGGTGCGCTCTTCGCTGGCATCGTGCGGGCCCCGATGACCTCAGTGTTCATGATCTTCGAGATCACGCAGGACTACCAGATTCTCGTCCCGTTGATGGTCGCGAATCTCCTCAGCTTCACCATCTCTCGCCGCTACCAGCCCGTCCGCGTCTCGCACGCCCTCCTCGCGTTGGACGGAATTCACCTCCCCTCGCTCGTGCCGCAGGTGACGTCCACCGCCCGGACCGGGCCTGGAGGCCCCCTGGTGCCGGCCGCCGGGGTGGGCGGCCCGGGGGACTGACATCTGCGTCGGGCGGATCCCGGAAGCGCGACATTTCTGGAGCAAATTACAGGATTTACGGAAGATTTCCGATATACCCGTTGCCCACATGAGTGCAACGGTCTATCTGAAGCGACTGCCGTCTATCCGGGACATCCTCAGAACCAGCGGGGTCGTCACCCACTTCCAACCCATCCTGTCGGCCCGCCAGAAGTCCATCGTGGGCCTCGAGGCGCTGTCGAGGGGGCAGATGCCGGGCGAGGACATCATCTCGCCCACGACGCTGTTCCGCATGGCCGCGGAGGCCGGCGTCACCGGCGGCATCGAGACGCTCTGCCGCCAGCGCGCCGTCGAGAACTTCTCCAGGCTCGCGGCCAGGTCCAGCGACCTGACCCTGTTCATGAATCTGCACGTGGCGGCAGAGCAGACGCCGTTCCAGCTGGCGCACCAGGTCGAGCAGCTGGTCGCCTCCGCGCACGTCCCGCCGGGCAACGTCGCGATCGAGATCCTGGAGGCCGAGATCGAAGACATGGGCCAGGTGCGCGCCCTGGTGAACCGGCTGCGCAGCCAGGGCTTTCTGATCGTGCTCGACGACGTCGGGGCCGGGTTCTCGAACCTGGACCGCGTGCCGCTCATCAAGCCCGACCTCCTGAAGGTGGACCGCAACCTCATCACGCACGTCGATACCGACTACCACAAGCGCGGGACGCTCAAGAGCCTGGTGGACCTGGGCCGCAAGATCGGCGCACTGGTCGTCGCGGAGGGCGTCGAGACGGAAGACGAGGCCATGGTTGCGCTCGAACTCGGCGCCGACCTGCTACAGGGCTATTTCCTGGGACACCCGCGTCCAGTCACGTCGATGATCGGCGAGGAACTGACCGGCGCGCACGAGCGCGTCGTGGCCCTGGCGAAAAAATTCAGGGGCCGCATGGTCGAGAAGATCAACGAGCGGAAGCTGCAGCACGGGCGCTTCGGCGTCATCGTCGCCCAAATCCTCAACCAGCTCGAGGGGGCCCGCGTCGAGCAGTTCGACGACATCCTGGCCGCCACGGTCCAGCGCTATCGCAGCATCGAGTGCGTCTACGTGCTGGACCACGCAGGGGTCCAGTTGACGGAAACGGTCGGCAACCCGGCGATTCGCTGGCGCGCCCACGGGGGCATCTTCCGTCCCGCGCCCAAGGGCGCCGACCACTCGTTGAAGGAGTACTACTTCCTCCTCGACATGGAGCCCCACCGCTACACGACGGAGCCCTACGTGTCGCTCGCGAGCGGCGGCGTCAGCCAGACCATCAGCAGCTACTTCCGCGAGGGACAGCACGGCAAGACGTGCGTCCTCTGCGTGGACGTCCTCTGCGACTGACCCCCGCCGTTGTCGTCGGTGCCGCGCTGTCGCTACTTGTCCTGCTGGAACGACGCCAACAGCGCCTCGAAGCGCGGCTGGTTCGCCGCGATCGTCTTGGCCGGCCCCGTGAACTTGATGAAGATGTTACCGGCCGGCCCTTCGACGATGGCGCCGAGCAGCCGGTAGCCAGGCTGTTCGGCGCCGCCCCCCATCGGACCGCCCATCCCCGAATACTGGCCGGCTGTGTCGATGGTCGTGACGGCGAGCCCGTGGACGGTCCGCTTCGCGACGTGCGCCGCCGGCGGCTTGCCGTCAGCGGTGTGGAACTGGCCCTTCCACCGTTCGATGTTCGCCTCGATGCTGCCGCCTTGCCCGGCGCCGAAGAAGTACACGCCGCACTCAGCCGGGTCGTGGTCGCCGGCGGCGGCCGACACCGTGTAGGTGGCCGCGCGCATCGGGCGCGCGCCCTCGGCGTGCCAGCCCTGCGGCGCCGTCCAGCGGAGTCCGGCGCTCGATTCGGCGACAAGCCCGGCCGTCAACAGGAGCACACATAGCGGGAAAGCAAAACGCATCCGGGGAGTATAGAACGCATTTCGTCAGGGCGTTGCGCCTGCGGACGACGGGTGCGAGGCAAACGCGTCGAACAGGATGGGCACGAGCGCGGGCATGTGGCCGATGGCCGGCCCCACGGGGGCCAGGCCCTCGTGGAATCCGTGCATCAGGAGACGATCGACCACCGCGCGGCGGTTGGCGATGATGTGGACCGGGACGTTCCAGGTCGCGCCTTCGCCAGTGACCGCGGCCGCTGGCTGGTGATCGCCGAGCAGCACCATGACGAAATCGCCGTCGGGGTGGCGGCGCAAGTAGCCGGCGAGCGACTGGTAAGCGTACGACACCGCGCGCACGTAGTCGGGGCCGAGGTCCATCCAGTCGGGCTCGCGGTTGATCGCGCGGTCCGCTTCCGCCTCGTCGTAAGGCGAGTCCGTCAGCAGGCGCGCCCAGTTCGGCTGGTAGGGCGGCGTGGGACTGAACGGGATGTGGGTGCTGACGGTCGGGAAGAACACGAACGCGGGCGCCCGCGGACGGCGGTCGAGTTCGAGGGCGTCCACCTGCGCGAGCGCAAACTGATCCGGGATGTCCCACCATCCGAACGCGGGCCCGCGGTAGTCGAGCCTGGCCCCGCCGTAGATGTCGTCGAATCCGTAGAAGGCACCTTCGGGCCAACTCTGCCACATGCCAGGCATGATCCCGATGGTCCGGTAGCCCTGGCGGGCGAACGCCGTGACCAGCGTGTCGCGCTTCTGCGTCATCAGGAGCGCGTTGGTGTCGGGGTCTCGCACCTCGACGCCCGACAGCAGGGTGATGTGCGCGAGCCAGGACGAGCCGCCGAACGTCGGCGATTCGACGTACGCCGACACGACGTCGCGATGGGTCTCGTGGATGGCGGCCGCGAGCGCCGAGCGGTCTGCCGCGAGCTGCGCGGCGAACTCCGGCCGTTCGAATGCGACGGCGCCGTACGACTCGATGAAGAAGAGCAGCACGTCCGCGCCGCGGATGCCTGACAGATCCGCCTGCATCGACGGGCTGGCCGGCAGGACCTGGCCCCCGTGCCTGGCCGCGCGCGCGTTCAGGACCAGCCGGACCTGATGTGCATACGTGCCCGTCACGGGCGACGGAAACAGCGGGACCTCGGCGAACCATCCGCCGAGGCGGTGCACGACAAACAGCGTCACGACCGCGGTGGCGACGACGAGCAGAGCGCGTCGCTCCTGTCTGTCGAAGACGGCCTCGCCGAGGCGGCGCCAGGCCCACCGCAGCACGCGGAACAGGAGAAACAGGACACCCGCGCTGGCGCCGACCACGACGATGACCAGCCAGCGCGCCGCGGCAGTGGCGAGCATTTCGGCGACGGCCGACACGTGGCGCAGGTCCCAGTAGAGGTTGACCTCGCGCCCGTAGAGCGCCGGTGCCGTCACCTCCGCGTAATGCCCAACGACCAGCACCGTCCAGACCGCCGCGATCGCGGCCAGAAGCCCCGTGCGCGGACGTCGCAGCACCCGCCCTGCGAGCACCAGGCCCAGCACGCACACGGCGAGCTCGATCGACAATTCCCCGTGCCACCGGACGGCCGGCGTCGGCCAGATGTTCTGAAACGTCAGGGAGACATCGAGCAGGAGGACCGCGGCGGCGAGCGACAGCCAGCGCGCGCGCACCGGGGCGGATGGAGACGTCACGCGTCGATTATCCCAGAGGCGCCCGTAGGTGCGCGCGTCCGTCCGCCTGGCGCCAGAGCCGGCCGGTGTCGATCGCAAAGGACCAGCCGAGCGCGAGCACGCCGGCCGCCGCGATGGCTGTGCTCGCGGGCGGAGTGATCGCCGGCGTCATCACCACGAGCAGGACGACAATCTGCAGGACGCAGACGGTCTTGCCGCGCAGGGTCGGCGTCAGCGGACCGCGCATCCAGGGCCAGACCCAGCCGGCGGCGACGAAGGCGTAGCGGAGGAGCCCGGACACGAGCACCCACCACCCGGCTTTGCCGTAGCGCCATGCCAGGCACGCGAGTGCGAGGATCAGCACGGCGTCGACCTCCATGTCGAAGCGGGCGCCGAACCGGCTCGCCATGTTGGTGCGGCGCGCGAGTGGCCCGTCCACGCCGTCGAGTAATGTCGCGAGGAGGCTGACGCCCACTACGGATGCGGCAATGCCGTCGGTATGTTTCTCGCCAGAGAGGCCCACGACGAGCGCGACCAGCGCGGCCCTGATCGACGAGATGTGATTGGCCGCGCCGAACGTGGGGAACGGATGGGAGTCCTCGACGCGTGCGGCCGTTGCCAGGACGACCAGCAGGTACGCCGCCGCGGTCTTGAGCGGATAGAGCGCGCCGAGTGGCAGAACGGTCCGCGCCGAGGCGGCGAGCGCGGCGACGCCGAGCAGGACGAGCAACTGGGCGGCGAGGGCGTTGGCGCGCAGGGGAGACGAGGGGGCCACCTGGCGGGATTGTATCGTGCGGCGCGAAGGCCGAGAATGTGCGGATGGCCCCGAACGATGCGCGCGCCTTCTGGATTACGGCGCCAGGCCGCGGTGAAATCCGCGGCGAGCCTCTGCCGGACCCCGGTCCCGACGACGTCGTCCT